>NZ_JATABH010000009.1:0-94301 GCF_036533775.1 Vibrio sp. M260112
GAGCCCCGTTTACACAGAGCCTTATTGTACTCCGCCCAGTTAGTTATCTTCTTTTTTGCCTTACCCATGCCACCACCGCTCTAACCATCATAAAGGGTCAGATCGCAAGACTCGAAAAAGGTTCAACTGATTTAGGCAACAACGCCGATTTAGACTCATTCGGTGGCAAACAACTCAATTACATTTTTGAGCATTTTTACTTCCAGTTTGTTCAAGTGGATTGGACTTGGCCATGGTGTCGTGTACTAATACAGAGGTTCAACCTGTTTTGTATTTTGCACTATGTGTAACGGCCAAGCTCGAAAGAGCTTGGCCATTTTTATACTAATGATCACGCTCCATAAAGTCCTTTAGCTCTCTCGCACCTTGATAATCTAACGCCATGCTTTTGTAGAGATGGATGTGATTGACGATATCAAAGTCACCATCGAGGTGGGATTGGAATTGTTTGAGGTTTTGTTCCATCTGGTCGCAGAAAGTGCGCATTGTGGCGACTTGTTCCATCATGGCTCGGTGTTGTTGTCTGGTGAGCTGGTAGCGAGCCTGGAGTTTGTCCATTTGGTTGAAGGTGCATTGGACGAATCGCGCTTGCTTCTCGCTGAGGGTTACGCCCTGGAGTGGGGGAGTCATCATGGCATCAAAGGCGCGAATCACCTGCAGGTGGAATTTGGCGCTAATCCACATTGCGTATGAGTAGACCAGTTCTTTGCAGACCCAAGTTCCCTGATTTTTGCCGCCTTGATAGGTAGCAAAGACCAGATCTGGTCTTTGGTCTATTTCTTTGATGAGTTGTTTGGTTTGCTCTAAACGAATGAAGCGAATAGGGCGGTGTTTATCTTGGTTCCCACTGGCTTTGTGTAGGTCATTGAGTGAGTACAGATGATCAAGTGTGCGAACGTCTTTAGATAGAATGGTTAGATTAGGCATGATGGCCTCCGAGAGCAATTTGGTTAAATCACCACTCAGAGTTCCTACGCTTTGGGTGGTGAACTGAACAGGGGTAGGAATACCGCTCTCTCGGAACACGGCC
This sequence comes from Vibrio sp. M260112, assembly GCF_036533775.1. NCBI lineage: Bacteria > Pseudomonadati > Pseudomonadota > Gammaproteobacteria > Vibrionales > Vibrionaceae > Vibrio > Vibrio sp. M260112. The sequence continues at coordinate 1,031 of NZ_JATABH010000009.1, forward strand.
AGCCGAAGCTGCCCTGCCCAGCCCACCATAATTCAGTTTATTGTCTGCAAATTAGACAAATTCACCATATACAGGTGTGCCAAAGCTGCACATAAAAAAACCAGCAAAAAGCTGGCGTCTATGCGCCGAGAGTAAACAAAACGGGTTCCTACGCCCGGCACTGGATTTTGCCAGTGCAGTGGTAGGTTAGCGTAGGTTGTTGAGAGGTGTCAATTGGTTATAGTCGGCTTATGTCGGTCGTAGTCAGTTCAATAAATAGCCAGTAAAGTTGACAGCTTCGTCAGGATCAAAGAAAATTAAGGCGTCTGTATGACTCACTGATATGAAGTTAGATCAAACAGACATGAGAGTTACAATTTTAACCGAAAGGGCATCGATAATGGCAATAAAGAGTAGTACATTTGGGCGACTAGAGCTTTCAGGTGAAGATGCTAAGCAATTTGCAAAGCAAGTTCGCGAAGCAAAAGTTAACCCACATGCCAAGAAAGCGCTAGCACGTGGTCGTGAAGCCTTAGCCAAAATGCGCGCCGCGCAAGCATAGTAGTTCTCGGCCATATGGGAACTACTAACTATTCGATTCGAAAACTTTCCCCTTGTGATAACTCTAAAAAGTTTCGTTCTGGCGACCAAGCCTTCGCTCCTTTAAAGACCTTCCTACAAAAACAAGCTTGTAACTTTCAAGAGTCAATGATTGGCATTAGTTATGTCTGCATTGAGCGCAATGAAAGCGATGAAGAAACAGGTAAAGTATTAGCCTATATGACGCTGACAAGCAGTGAGATAGATCTTGGCGATGCGTATGCTGTAGATGATTGCCCAAAGGCTAACCGATATGCCACTCTACCCGCGCTAAAAATCACGCGTTTAGCGGTCGATGCCAACCAGCGCGGAAGCGGCCTTGGTTCTGTATTGGTCGATATGGCGATCGCGATTGCTTTGGATGAAATTGCTCCAGCGATAGGTTGTCGTTTTTTGACTGCAGATGTGAAGACAGAAGCGGTCGATTTCTATTACAAGAATGGTTTCAGCTTTCTAGATACACCTGAGAACCATGCAACCGAACACCCCGCGATGTTTATCGATCTTAAAACCTTAGAAGCATAACCACCCGTAATCTAAAAACATTACATCTGTCTATTTGTGCTCGCATTTTGTACTTGTATCAGTTGTTTAGTTGGGTTGCATATGGTGTATGATACATACATCGTAAAGCCAGAGTATTTGTTGTGCGCAAATTTGATTCTTTTTCCCTTATCGTTGTTATCGTTTGTTCACTGTTCTTTTTTATTTTGGGTGTGGGCTTAACGGCTTTTACCGCACTTGAAAGTGTCGTTGGTGACGTTGCTACTTGGGTTGCTGCTGTAGGTACAGTTTTAACACTAGGTTTTGCTATTAGACAAAACCGTATATTGCGTGAAGAGCAAAAACAGGAAAGGCTTGATAGAGAAGAGCACGAACACAGGCAGCAAGAAATGTGGTGCCAACAACAAGAAATGTTGATCTTTGAAAAGTTTCAAAGGCATAAAGCTGCTTTTCATTCAGTGCTAGAACTGCAGGAGAGTAACTTACAGATAAAGTTTTTCGATAAGGAAGCTTTATATGAGTCGCTATTTCCTCGGAATAGCTTTGAAAATTGCACCACAGACCATGCGGACACAGAATTTCTAAATGCTATTGTCGAACGCTATCACGGAATCTGGGAACATATTAAAGAAATCAATAGCTGTAAGGATGGTAAGTATGATGAACAGTTACTTGTCGATTTTTTCATCAAAGTCGCCGGTTTGACTCGAACTTTAAAAATTCAGTTCCAAGAAACGCAGAGTGTGGGAAATATATACTGGAATCACGGTACTCCGCAATTGATGTGCAATATCTTCACTCCATCTGAATTTGTGCTCGTCTTAGAGGTCGTTATCAAAAGAATTAGTTCATTCTGCTATGTTCCAATGCCAATTGTGTCGACAGAACCATTGCAAGCAAGGTCGTTAATACCATTTTATAAATTCATGCTTTCACCAAACGGTAAGAACCGGTTTCGAACAGACTTTGATGAACACAAAGCAGTGCTGTCTATACTACTCAGAGCTCACCAAGAGTTTGATAGACCAGGTTGGAACCATAATGGTGATGAAAAGAAGATGGTTGAGGTCTACATACGAATATCCAACTTAATAAGTGATGCACATAAATTAATTGAGCTTTTTAGTTCCAAAGAAGAGATTAATAAACTGGTCGTACAGCTAACTTATGCTATTTCTGATTATATGGTAACTGCTCCTAGGCCCAATGCTAATTTCGTTCAGATACATTCAGACTTACTGGACTTAAGGCGAAAATAAATAACCTTCGGTTTCCTTTGGCCACTAATAACTCCACCCCAAACTCCCAACATCCAGGCTTAGCTCGGTGCCTTTCTCGCTCTTGGCTTTGTCTACTGTCACTGGCTTATCTGACTTGATGCGCAGTTCGACTTCGGATTTGCTTTTCATTGTCTGAGGGGCCAGTGGTTGATAGGGGCGGTACTGGCTTTGCGTGGCTAGGTTTCCGGTTGCGTAGCCGCTGTATCCTTGACGCTCGGTGCGATTATGGGCTTCGGTGGTGGTGATGCCCAGTTTGGCGTTCTTGTCTTTAATCTTATTGAGCTTGTTTGCCAGGTGGTCGACTTGTTCGCCTGCCTGTTCGGTTTGTAGCTTCCAGTTATCGGGGATGAGTGAGTCGGGCAGCATGTTGATTAGCTTTTTAAACTCATTCCACAACCAGCTGACGCCTTCCCCGATTGCCTTGATCACTTTGTCCAGGCCGTAGAATTTGTCAACCAGATAAGTGATGGCGACAATCGCCGCCATAACACCAGCGACGATAAGGCCAAGGGGGTTACTCAGAATCACGGCGTTCAGGGCGATCAATGCGGCTTTGAATAACGCGACCGCTGCGACGATTTCTCTGAAGTGCTGCGATACGAATATGATGCCTTTGCCGAGTAAGGTGAGGCCGTTGTAGAGCCCTTTCACCGCTTGGGTCACTTTGGTGATGGTGTCATCGCGCCACTTGGCATTTTTGAATTTCGTGGTGAACTCGCCAAAGGCTTGGGTGGCCTTTTCCATGATAGGAGCGAGGGCTGCATACTTGATTGATTTGATGCTTTCTTGAATACGCTGCAGGGCGTCGTTGTAGGCTTCTGCCTTGGCGGCGTCTTCTGCTTTGGCGCCACCGCCAAGTTCGGCCAGCTCTTTACGGGATTTGACTAATCCATCGGTACCTTCACGCAGTAGCAGGAGCATTTTACGGCCATCCTGACCAAACGCAGCATCGGCAAAGGCCATCTGCTCTTGAGCGGTTTCGAGTTTAGAGAAGGCGTTGAGCAGTTGCTCGTAGGCTTGCTGGGTATCTTTGGCGCCTTTCAGGTCACGGAAGGCGCTGTTACCACTCTTTTTCAGGTAAGAGCCGAGAATGCCACTACCGGTGGTTTGTAATACGCCGAGTCGTTTGGTGAAGCGCGTTAGTGCCGATGACATGGCTTCGTCATCGACGCCAGCATGGGAGGCTTGTTTACGCAGCGCCTGCAGTTCGCCAATCGATATTTTCAGCGTTGCCGACTTCTTAGCCAGCGCATCCATTTCACTGGCGGCCTGGTTCACTTCACTGACCAGGCTGGCAATGCTTAGACCACCGAGCAGTGCTGCGCCTTTGCCAGCTATCGCGCCACCAATCTTAGGCAGTTTGATTTTGCCATTGAGCTTTTGCATCGGCTTCATAATACCTTGCAGCTTAGCGTAGCGTTTCTGCAGAGTGGTGATCTCTTTGCCGTGCTTCTGATAGCGTTTGTTGAGGCGGTCGTATTCGCTATCGAGTTTGTAAACAGAGACGCCGGATTTTTTGAGGCTTTTACGCAGGCCCATTAAGCCGGTCTGATATTGTTTTTGCTCGCTGTTGAGTTTGGTTAGCTTCTCTTGCTGCTTGGCGATTTTGGCCGTCAGTGCCGCGCTCGGTGCTTGAAGTTGTTTGGCTTTTTTCTTCAGTTTATCGAGCTGCTCTTGCTCGGCTTTCAGGGAGAGGATGTTTTTCTGTTTGGCTTTCTTGATGTCGTTGAAACGAGCAATCATCGCCATCGCGCTGGCGTCATCGGCCTGTGCCTTCTGGACCTTTTTGATCTGTTTGGCGTAGCGGTCGGATTCGCTGCTCATGCCTTTAAGAATGGGCTTGGTTTTATCCTTCATTCCCATAACGATGGAAAGGCTCATCTTCATTGGCTTGGTCCTTGTCTAAGGCACAAAAGAGCGATTAGTCGCTCTCTTGTTGTTCAGTTCGTTGGCGCGCTTTGTCGCGGAACAGGATTAGGTCTTCGTAGCTGAGCTGGTCTATTTCGCTTGGTGGCCAATGGAACACGGCAGCAAGGTCGGCGTAATAGTCCTCAACATGGTCTATCACTGTTCCACATTGACGAAAAAAGAGGCGATGGTGGTCAGGATCGGCGCCCAGTTCTCGATCGGCATGTTCATCGCGTCACGTTCATCAAGGCTAGTGATGCGCGGCAGTAGCACTTCGCCAGCTTCAAAGCGCATCTCGCACACATCAATCAGGCTCAGGCCACGAAGGTTGCCAGAGTTGGGTTTTTGGATATCGAGGCTAGTGATTTGGTTGCCATCCTTTTCTATCGGCACAGGCAGGTCAACGCTGCGCAGGGTTGCCTGATTTTTAATTGGGGCTGTCATAACCGAGTTCTTCCTTCAGTTCTTTGAGTTTGGTCTTGCGACCGCCTTTGCTTGGGTCGAGTCTCATTACCTGTTCAAACAAGTCATGGGCGAGTTTCTTCTCGCCGTCTTCGAAGTACCAGTCACCGACCAGGCGATACATTTTCACTTTGAGTGGTGCGTTGGTGGCAAGGTGACCAGACTGGAGGTCATTAACCGTCTGAATCAGGTAGTCCTTGGTGAACGGCTTGTTGTTCTGTACCGCTTGGTGTGAGTAGCTAAAGACAAGATCACAGAAGGCGGTATGGCCGTTGGTGCGCCAGGTAGTTGGCGGCTCTAAACCACTGTCGATGGCTAAGCGAAAATCCGCATAAACCGATTCAAACTGACCGAGGTCGACTTGCCACAAGTAGAACCACCACATCACCTCAAGGTTGGCGTAGTTGCCCTGGTGAGTGGCGAGCAGCTTCTCAACTAAGGGGCGGTATTTATCAACCAGCTGTTGTTTGTAGGGTTCTTTTTCTTTCGAACCGGCAAGGCTTTTTAAAAAGCTCAAGTCCTGCTTTAAGATTGCTTGCGTCTCTTGCCAGGGCTTATCGGCAAACGCAGTGCGAGTGTTGGTGCTCTCATTGGTTTGCTTGACCTGAACGGTTTTTAACTGCTGTTGTCGCTTCATCAGGATAGATAGCATGGTGACTCCTTACTGCGGGATGAGCTCTTCGCCGTTGAGCAGGATTTCGAGCTGACCATCTTTAACGTTGAGCGACAGTGGGTCGACCGCCCAGGCTTCTTTGAGCGTGTAGGTTTTGCCACTGTTGGTTTCTAAGGTGACGTTCTCACCGACGAAGTTGGCAATTGCTTCTTCGTCAGTGTCTTTAGCGTGGATGATGGTCGCCTTGATAAAGGGCGCATCCGAGTGCTCTTCGGTATAGCCAAGGACGCCATCATCGCCCAACACGGCTTCACGTTTGAGGTTGCCAAAGCCGACTTCGGCGCCCTCTTTGAGTGGCAGCCTGCCTAACGAGCCAGCAATGAGGACAGCGCGGCTAGTGATTTTCGTTGCCATAAGTTACTTCCTAAATTGAACCTTACCTGCGGTAATGATGAGGCCATTAACGAACTGCGGTGAATCTTGGTAGTTCGCCCGTTGCTTGTTGGTATCGTCGAGCTCAACGATGAGCGACTTCTTGTAGCCGTCGAAGTCCTGAACGATGCCGTTGTACTCGAGCTCGCGATAGAGAGCGATCAGTTCGGTCTTGAGCATGCTTGGGGTGACGATAGCCTGGCCGCGCGCGAACTTAGTGCCGTCTTTGGCCAGTTTATGGCGCGCGTATTTGCTCAGGATGCGCGAGCGTTGTTTCTGGCGGAAATACATCGCAGTCGCTGGCGTCATCACATCGAGATAGCTGTTATCGGCAATGCCTGCTGCGTTCTCTGTGTAGGCGGTAATTGGGCGCTCAACCATCACCTCTTTGGCCGAGCTGACAGTGAAGGTACTGATGCCTTCATAAAGCAGCATGTTGCGCTCGGCAAAGGTCCATTCGCTGGTTGCTTTGGAGTAAACACCAGAGAGCTTCAAGGTTTGTAGCGGCCTACATGGATCAGTGGCGAGTGAGGGGGCAATCTGCCCAACCCAGGCACCAATGGCAGCGGCGTTACTCAGGTCTTGATTAGCTGAATCACAGAACTGATGGATAGGCATAAAGCTGATCAACGGGCAGTTACTCACTGGTGCAAATGTGATGAGCTCGGCGTGAGTGCCTTTTTTCGGAATGTAAGCTAAGCCGGGGATCTGATGCATTGCGTCGTAACGTTCTTCAAGTAACTCACCCAGCTCTCGAATGGTGGTTTCGTCGTTCAGTGAGCACATGATGTGGTTGTACTGCACATCACCGAGCGCAGCCAGGGCACTGGTGATATCACCACCGGCAACAGTGACGGCGAAAATCGGCATCACTTCATCTTGCTTACGGAAGTATTCGACCATTTCGACAATCTCTGAGGTGGCGCCTTGTTTGCCAAAATGCTTGGCGGCTGTGTCTTTGTCCATACACAATTTGACGATGTTTGGACCAACGGCCGCACCTTCAACCGCGTTACCAATGGCTAAGATGACTTGCAGCTCTTCGGCACTGTTGGCCAGGCTGTTGTCGATCTCGATAAAACAACCTGGGACACGAATGCTTTTGGGTACCTCGTTAAAGCTGATACTCATTGTTTAGGCTCCTTGCTGGCGGTAGGTTGAACGACGGTGCAGTCACCGTCCTGAACTCGGCGCAGCCAATAGGTATTGCGCGGTTTGTCTTCACCTTCAGGTTTTAGTGGTTTGAAGGTTTTTGGGTCTTTGACCGTGACGCCTTGTTTGGGCTTAATCTTGAATGTTGGTACTTTGTTTTTTTCCATTAGGCTGCTTCCTGTAATGCAAAGTGTTCGGCTGCCATTGCCAGCAGCTCGCGCTCTAGCGCTGGCGTCCAACCAATAAAGGTTCGCTTGGGCATGGTGTAGTTGCGTTTGGTCAGTGTGCCGCCTGTCCAGCGCCCCGTTTTGCTGTCAAAGAAACCATTGACGCGCGTAGTGAAGGAAACTTGCGAACCCTGGTTATGTTCACGGCCAATCAAACCCGCAACACCGGCTAAGCCGACTTCAAAGCTTTGCTCACTGACTTGGGTGCGCAATGCTTTGGAAAACCCAAGCAGCATGTTTTTGTTGTTGGCGGTGATTCGGCCAGCTGCGCCCTTATTGAGGCGCACTTTGTTTCTGCTAGTGCGGCTCTGATAAGGGTTGTTATCAATGTCACGCTGGGCGCGGATTTGCTGTCTGAAGAACTGCCTTGCCCGATTGGCCATGCGCTTGTTGAGGTCGAACTTATCAGAGGCAGTGAGGACTAAGCTTTCTACCACTTGGGTCAGTTGTTCTGGTGTTGTTAGTGCGAGTTCTGACATGGCAAGTCATCCAGATGTCCGACAAAGTGAACCAGTTCGTCTAACTCATCTTCATCCACGACCGCTTCGAACTGGTTATTACAACGGTAGCGTTGGTCTGCTTGCTGCCAGTCTCCTTGCTCATCTTCGATCAGGTTGAACTCTTCGCGAATATCGAGCTTGAGTTTGAGGTCGTAGCGGCCTTTATCGAGTGGCTCGATAGCGAAGGTCGGCATGGTTAGCCCTTTTTCGCTGCGGTGTGGATCGTATTTGTTGAGCCAGCTGACCACGTGCATAAACAGGTTGTCCGGATTGAGCTGGGCATTTTGGATAAAGAGGATCGCGGTGTACTCCACTTCAAAGCCATCTATCTCATCGCCCTGAGCAGAGAAAATTGCGCCATCTTCCGCCCAGGCATCGAAGCTTTTGGCATCGACGACATGCTGCTTAAATAGGTCGGTTAAGCTTTGTAGTGCTTTCATTACACCCTCTCGAATCGGTAGGTTTCTTCGCCGTGGATCAATAGGTCGATGGCCTGACGATACTGGACCTCACACTGCTGTTTTTTCTCGCTCAGGGCCTGCTGTCTGTCAGCGGCTTCTTTGGTGGCATCGCCACTCATTTGCACGCTGATAAGCTGCGCGGCCGTCAGGGCAAACACCGCTTGTTGGTAGAGTGTTGCGCCGGACTCTTGGTCGTCAAATCTTGCCAGTGACAGCTCTGCTAAGTCAGCAAAAGGAGCCAGCGCCTCTTTGAGCTCGGAATGAACCTTGATGCTCGATACCTTTGCCTGGTGCAGAATCCCCGCCTCTGTCTCATTGGTTTGGAAATGAAACAGAGACTGAAACTCTGAAATCTTTAATGCCGGGTACTTGCCCATCGCTGGCAGCTCGGCGTGGTAGGTTTGGTTTTTGTTGCCGACAAACTCAGCCATGTTGCACCTCAACGGGTTAAGGGAATGCAGGCCGCAATCGCGGTTTTCACTCAGTGCAGTAGCACACGTGAAGCAGCGATAGAGCCTGCATTGGTGGGGTGTTCGTCAGGCGTTATACCCAAGCGTTACCAATTTTGACTTTGACGTTCTTAAACTCGATCGCCGCCGCTTTGCCGACTTCTTCAATGACGTAAGCCATGTTCATCGACTCGAAGTTTTCTATCTGGTCTTTCTCGTCGTTTTTCTTCGCCACTGAGCGACGAATCGACCCTTCCTGAATGTAGATAGAGAGGTTGTCGTAACTGGTGACCAGAATACCGGCAGACGGGAAGCCAGGTACTTTCACAGCAGGTAAGCCGCCGTAGGTACCAATCACCTGCAGCTCTTGGATCTTGCCTTTTTCGCTTGGCGTATTGCCGTGCGCTTCGTAGAACTTGGCTTTGTCATAAGCCAGCAAGTCCGAGCCGATAATCGCAATCAGGTTGGCATCATTTTCACACGCTGGATGGAGCAGGTTTTTGGTATCGAGCACTGCAAGGTCAAGGTTGATGTAGTCACCGCCTTCACCAATTCGCACTTCACCAGAGCCCTCGACCACTTCAGTGATAAGACGCTCGGCATTGTGTTCACGCATTGCCTGGAACCAGCCTTTGTTGACGTCTTCGCCATTTGGGTTCGCCTCGGCATCGGTGTCCTTCTCGACACGTTCACCGTACCAACCAATGGTGATTTTGTTGGCGTCAATCTGCTCGCGGTTGCTCTTACTGATTAGGGTGTTGAAGTTTTTATGGTGCGCCCAGGCATCGAGCTTGGCGTAGCGAATCGCGGTATCGAAGTTGGTTTGCTCACACATGTACGGCATCGCGCCCATGCTTGAGTAATCTTTTGGCTTACGTTTGCCATCGCCTGATGTGTCGGTGCGGCTGGCAATCATACCGGTGACGCCAAGGCCGATGGATTCACCTTTCTGGTTCTTAACCGCGACGATGTTGATTTTGCCCAGGAACCAGTTACTTTCACGGATCGCGGCGATGATTTTCTGCGTACCGTTAGGGGTGACATTGAACTTCTCGGTCGCATCATCGACGTCGTTTTGTGTCGCGACGGCTTTCACATAGGAGTTGAGCTTAATTTTGGTCTGTTTTTGCATGTTGTTACCTAATTCAAATCGTTATCGAGAGACCTAAGCCTTAGAGGTAAGGTTCTTCTTCGCCGTCTGCGCCAGCCAGTTCACGGTCTTGTTCGTCGGTCAGTTTGCTGAGTTTTTCTAGCTGACCCGAGAGGGTTTCGACCTGACTTGAAAGCTCAGTTACTTGGCCTTTTAACGCGGTGACATCTTTGCTTTCTTGGTTGCCTGAGTCGTCAGTTTCATCGCTGCCTTCGTCTTGCTTGCTGTTTGCCGACAAGCACGTCACCAGTTGGCTGAGCTGGTCAGTTAGCTCCTTGTTTTGTTCAATGCTTTGCTCGAGCAGCTCTTCGGTTTTCTTAGACATTTCTTCCGATTCCTCTTGGTTGGCAAGCTGCTCGTCGTTGGCATCAGGGGCGCTTTTGAGCAGGTTGAATAGTTTTTGTAATAGGGATTGTTCCTCTGAGCTTTCAGTCAGTTCCGACGGTTGCTCATAAAAATTGAGCACTTGCCCAGAGGAGACATGAATGGCTTTTTCTGCGCTTCGCTGGGCAGAGAGATGAACTTGAGTGGTGCCTAGCGAGGCTGGTTTATCTGTGAATGCCAACCCTGTGAGATACGCTTTGCCAGAGTTGGCGAAATCTTCTAGGTACTCACATGAGGTGTGGAGAAGCTGACCACTCTCAATATTTCGCAGTAGGTGGGAATTGGGTTTTATCTCTGCCCACAGTTCACTACCTCGCTTTTCAACGGACAGAACCGTACCGCCTTTCCAGCTCCAATCTGAGTGATTGTCATTGATGCGAGCTGCATATTTTTTCGGGTTATAAGTCTCTGCAATATCATCAATCACTTTCTGTGCAATGTCGCGACCGTCAACCGTGGGACCTGCGGTCAAAATACAAATTGGCTCAGACTTGAACATCGTTTGTCTCCTAAACTTGATGCTCTCAATCTAACCAATGGCTTGGTCTTTTTGTATTTGTGCTGGTTCTATATAGGAGATATAGAAAGCGCGAAGGCTGAGTAATGACGGGGGCTATAGCACTATGCTGGCATGGATACGAATGCAATTAGCGACGCGTTATACACCGCCGACCAAACCAAAGCGTTGGGACTATTCCTGCGTCAACGAAAGCCGCCTGAAATCGCCGAACAAGTGGGTGTGGCGACGCGTACCATTCAGAAATGGATCAGCCAGTTTGACTGGAAAACGTTACGGGATGACGCGCCGGTTGAACTGATGCTCAGACAACGCATCGCTTATTTGATGTGGGTTGATCAAAAGCTGGAGTGTCAGGAACGTGAGCTGAAGATGCTGCTTGAACAGCACTACAAGAATCAGAAATCAGAGCAGCGTTCCCGACCAGCTGGCTATCACGATGGCGACAAAAAGCGTGGCCGTAAGTCGAACAAGGTTAAGAACGATATCTCTGGCATCACTAAAGAGATGCTGGATGAGTATCGAGACAAGACCTTTTTCGCTTATCAGAAAGAGATTCATCAGCACAAGCAAGACGACGACATCAATGAGATCCGCTTTTATCTCAAATCGCGCCAGATTGGTTTGTCGTTCTACTTTGCCTGGGAAGCGTTCGAAGATGCAGTGCTTAATGGCGACAACCAGGTGTTTATATCTGCCTCGAAGAAGCAAGCCTATATCTTCAAAAACTATATTCGCCGCTTCGCTTTGGAGCTGGCAGGTGTAGACCTGAAAGGCAAAGACGATATTGAACTGAGTAATGGCGCCAACCTTATTTTTGCGTCAACCAATGTCGCGACCTCTCAGGGCTTTAACGGTCATATGTATTGGGATGAGGTGTTCTGGATCCCTCGCTTTGGTGATCTGGACGATTATGCCGGGGGTATGTCGATTCAGGCGCAGTATCGGACCACCTATATCTCCACGCCTTCGACCATGGCGCATGAAGCCTATCCGAAATGGTCGGGCAAGAAAGAGCAGAATATTGATATCAGCCATAAGGCGCTGAAAGATGGCGCGCTTGGGCCTGATTATATCTTCCGTCAGATGATCACGGTTGATGATGCCATCGCCAAAGGTGGCGACAAGCTGTTCAACATGGAGAAACTCAAGCGTAAGTACCCAATCAAAGAGGTGTTCGACAACCTGCTGCGCTGTAAGTTTCTGGACGATAGCGCCTCGTTCTTCTCGCTCAAGTCCTTGCTGGCGTGTAAGACCGATACCGAGAACTGGCTTGATGTCGACCACAGCAAAGCAAAGCCAGTTGGCAATGCCGAGGTGTTGGTCGGTTATGACCCACGAGGTGGCGGCAGCGGTGAAGGCTCTGATGATGCCGGCTTAGTAGTGTCACTCAAGCCTAAGACCAAAGGCGGTGTGTTCCGCGCGATTGAGAAACTGCGCTTGAAGGGCTCGAGCTATGAGCAGCAAGCAGAAACCATTCGTGCCATTACCGAGAAATACAATGTGGTTCACCTTGCCATCGATACTGGTGGTGTTGGCTCTGCGGTAGCGGAGCTGGTGCGTAAGTTCTATCCATCGCTGCTTGAGCTCAACTACTCACCGGAAGTGAAACGGATGATGGCCTACAAGGCGCGCGAGATTATTAACAACGGTCGATTCCTGTTTGATGAAGACTGGGATGATCTGGTGCATTCGTTTTTGATGATTCGCCAGCAAACTACGGAGCGCACTAACCAGGTCACCTTCATTTCCAACCGGAGCAAGATTGGCTCGCATGCTGACCTAGCCTGGGCAGCCATGCACGTGATGTGCTGGGAGCCAATAGATATCAACGCAGACAGCGATACCAGCGTCGCCTTCTTTTAATCAAATAGCCGGAGAGAGCAAGTGATTGAGATTGAATTTTCTAAACCCGTCAGTGTGATGAATAGCGATATCCTGAGCTATTTAGAAGTGGCGCTAATCGATGGCATCTACGAGCCGCCTATTCCGCTTGATACCTTAGCCAAGGCGCTGCGGGTCAATCCGATGCATGCCAGTGCGATTGAGTTTAAGCGCAATACTTTGGTGCTGGCGATTTCGTTAAGTGAGCTTTTACCGCGCCAGGACGCCAAGCGTTTTATCCAGGACTATCTGACCTTTGGTAATGGCTACCTTCAAGTGGTGCGTAACTTCCGTGGCTTGGGGGAGGTGGTGATGCTCAAGCATTTGCCAGCGCTGTATATGCGTCGACGGGAAGATCTTGGTTGGACCTACAAACCACGTGCCTATGACGACGATGGCCGGATTAATTTTAAAAAGGGCCAAGTCTTCCACCTGGGCGATTACGATATCGCTCAAGAGCTGTATGGATTGCCAAGCCACGTTAGCGGCCTAACGTCTATCTGGCTGAATGAAGACGCGACTCTGTTTCGCCGTCAGTACTTTCGCAATGGCAACCACGCAGGTTATTTGTTGTATATGAATGAGCCGACCATGACTGCCAAGCAGGAAGAGGAAATCAAGAAACAGCTGCAAGCTCAGGAAGGGATGGCGTTCAAAAACCTGTTTGTAAATGCCAAGGGTAAAGATACCAAGGCACCTGAACTCAAAGCGATTGGTCAGGTGGAAGCAAAAGACGCGTTTAAGGATGTGAAGAACCAGACCATGACAGATGTACTCGCTCTGCACCGCGTACCCATTGAGCTAATGAGCATCCGCAGAGAGAGTATTACTTCACTCGATCTGAGCAAGGTCGACTGGCTATTCCACAAGAACGAGCTGTTACCACTGATTGATATGATGCAGGAGCTGAATGACTTTGTCGGGCAGGAGGTGATTATGGCTAAGGAGTATCGGAGGTTGGATGAGGTCTAAAAACTGGGGGAACTATCGGCGTTTCAAGTAACAAAAATCAAACTGAATCATGTTGTTATAAATAAACTAGGCTTATCATGCAATCTTAATTGCATATGAGGCTTTTATGATTAACAAACAGTTCTTCAGCTACCTAAAGCTGTTGAGAGACAAGTACGAAGAACCACCACAATACAACCTTTTCAGTGTCCTTAGATCGGAGTCAGATGAAGTTAGGCTCCACTCTCGGTTTTTAGTCGATGTTCTGAGTCCGAGTGGTAGCCATAATCAGGGCGCACTCTTCCTCAATAATTTTCTTAAGCGTCAGGGGCTAGAGGTTTCAGGAAACATTGAAGTTCTTTGCGAGTATAAGAACATTGATATTTTGATACGCTCCGAAAAGACAGCCGTCATCATAGAAAATAAAATTTATGCTGCCGATCAGGATAAGCAACTCCAGCGTTACTACCAAACCATGCGTGACGAAGGGTACAAAGATATCCATCTTTTTTATCTTACGTTAGATGGCAAAGAACCTAGCCCAGAGAGCGTTGGTAATCTGGACAAGAAGATAACCAAGATAGACTATCGCTCGGACATACATGACTGGATAGAACGTTGCACTGAACTCTCCGCTCGTAATGCGCCACTACGTGAAGCTTTCATTCAATACCTAGACCTTATAAACCATTTAACTAATCGCGTTGAGAATATGGAACACATCGAAAGATTAAAGAAACTGTTGCTAGAAGACGACAACTTAGAGTCTGTCTCCGAATTAAATCAAGCGTATGAAGAAATCGTTGTTGATGCCCAGTTGTCAATGTGGGAAATGCTTGGAAAGAAAATGACGGAACAGTTGGGTGAGCTCTCAAACGATTCAATTGCTCTCGAACATGACCCAAGGGAAGCAGTCAGAAAATATGTTCAAGCTAGACGTAATTCTAGATGGATCATTCAAGAGTTTGAATTACGTGATTACCCCTCGTTCTATTTGTATGTAGAACAAGACCACCATTTGTATTTTGGTGTATATCAAGATAACAAGTCCAAACACGCAAAGAAAACTAAGCTTCCTAAACTAAAGCATGACTATGCGCGAGAAGAAGACGATACATTCTATGCGTATCCCAAACGAAATATTAACTTTCGCAACCTTAGTGCAGATGACGTTAAGTTCCTTTCAAATCCTCAATCACTTAATGAGTTTACTCAGCAAATTGTTGATGAGCTCGTTAAGATGCATCAATTGATAATGGAGGCATCGTAACCAATCACTTGGGAATGACTTGTGTCTGCGCTGCAATCCATTTTTGTAGTGCGGACAGTCTGCGCGCATTCTCCGCACAGGTTTCCAGATTCGCCACATCTTCCGCTAAGACCTCGGCGTCTCGCTGGTAACCTGGAGCGGTTGTGGTGGTACCATCAGAGATGGCGGTGGGTTGCTGAATACCGATTGCTCGATTATGCGCTCGCACGGATTGGGCGCGGATGCGCAGCCAGTCAGGATCAGTAACCACGCACTGCTTATCATTGTTTGCTTGAGCATACTTGATCACCTCTTTCTCTATCTCTCGGAATTTGATGCGGATATCGGGCTTTTGGTTGGCGAGCTTTACTGCCAACTTAAACGCCTCGTCTTGTTTCTGTTCGACTTTGTCCCACAGGACGTTTTGCTGTTTTAACGCTTTGGCCTGGGTGCTGGTGACGCCGTAGTCGTAGGAGAAGTAGGCAACGCAGCCAAAAACAACAACAAGGCCAATCGGTTTAAGTAGCTTTAGGTAGTTGCCAAACATGACTACTCTCCCCAGCCGTTAAGGCACACGTCTCGCTCGATGCTTCTGCGTTTAGCAATACCGGCACAATTGCTTTGCTTGAGTCGGCAGTCTTTGCCATTGACGAATACCCAACGAGGATACTCGTTGCAGGCGCCAACACGGTCGCCCTGGTTAAACTTCTTCAGTAGGGTCGAGCGCGCAAAATTGCCCGCGCCCAGGTTGTAGACGAAGCTGACCATCATGTCGTATTCGCCTTGAGTTGGTGTTTGGCTAAGGTGTTTGTTCACCACTTGTTCTGCCGCGGCGATGTCTTTGACGAAATACTCCGCGGCTTGTTGTTCGGTTAGCCTGGTCTTTTGAGTTACGCCTTGGGTATGGCCTAAACCGACGGTCCAGACATTGGCGCTGCATTGGTAGGGTTTGAGGCGGCAACCTTCTTCGTTAGCGATATGGCGCAGGCCGTTTTCACTGACGGTAAGCTCTGAGTCGAGGGTGAAGACAATGGCAAGAACGGAGGCTACTGAGCACACCGCCGCTTGGATTGCTTTGGTCTTGAGGCTCATGCGTTTTCATCCTCCGGTGAGGTTAGCTTATCTAACTTGGCTTGGTTTAGCCTGGTTGCAACTGCGTAGTGGCGAATGGCCATGATGCCGGAAATGATACCCACGCTGATGGCAATTAGCTGAGCGATATCATTGACGCCAAAGCTGATGATGGTGGCGCTGATGGAGGTTAGAGTTTTCTTTAGGCCAGTCACGTCCAGCAAAGATGCTAGCAACGTTTTTACCTCGGTTAGGTTCATCGATGTTCTCTCGTAGTTGGTGATTCGGCCCCACAAAACCAGTCTATCGAGCCGAATTTTAAAGGGTATCGATGGCCTTTCTAAGCAAGGGATATAGAAGCCTGATAAAAGAAAACCCAGCGTGATGGCTGGGTCTGAGTTAGTTGGTCTGGCCGGATAAGATTGGCCTTTCACCAAAAGGAAAATCGGGCGTATCTGGGTAATCGCTGAGCTGTTTGCGGTCTTGGAGCAGCTGCATCAGTTGCTGTTCATTTTGGATTGGCGAGGTACGCAGCTCGGCAGGATACTTTTGGTCTCTTTCGTATTGGTCAATGCGGTTGATGACGTCCATCAGTGCGGCATTGCGCCACTGCTTCTCCTGTTGGGTTTTTACTGGTCGGTGACGTTCAATATCGTAAGCCCAGCCAAGTTCATCGCCCTGCCAGGAATCGAACTGTTCTGGCTCTAATAAGGTATGCGTGTTCGGTAGTTCGCCCAGCTGTTCAATCTGATAATCGTTATGTTCGCTTCTGTCTTTGGCGTAGGCGATTTCCCCTCGTTTATCGACAAGCTGCTGCCACTTTCCCTCGACAAGCTTAACCGCGTAGCCTTCATCTGGCTTTGGCGGCGCTTCCCATGAGCACGCTTGAGGCAGTGCGAAGTTGTAGTCAGAGACGATAAACTTGACGCCCCATTTATCGTAGAAAGGGGTGCCAATTAAGATGTCGTAGACCTTCCAGCCAGTTTGCTCGTTATGCAGCACAGTATGAAGCTGTGGGTCATGCTCTGGCGGCGCCTGTTGAATGGCCCACTCGGGGTAGTCGCCATCCGGTAAGCCAATAACGAACTGCTGACCTGAGTGGTTCCAATAGGGCTTACCTGTCATATCTTCAATTTCATCTGACCAGGTGTCGCTTTCGCGGTCATAGCGAGCGATCATGCCTGCACTTGATGGCGTGTAGATATTTTGGGTAAAGTCATTGCCGAGCGCGGTGCCCTTGGTGACATGCTCCTGGGTATTTTCCAGCCACCATCCATCGGGTGTGATGCGAGAGACGTTAACGGTTTGAGAGCGGTTAAAGAATTGAGTCATTAGGCCATCCTTACAATCCAGTTTACCTTGCGGTGGTTGATGGTGTTCTTCGCGGCGCCAAACAGAGCAATGGTGAGAGAGTGAGCATGGGCGCCAATGGAGACAGAGTGAGCGTGGTTACCAGAACCAGCGGTATTGTATCGATATCCATAAGAGGAATGGGCGGAATCCAAATAGCGACCGTTTGGACCATTGGAGGTACCGTAAGGAATACCATGCGAGTGGTTACCTGTAGTATTGGTGCTCTTTGAGCCAAGGTCTGTTGAGCTCGCTGTTGAGTTGGGGTGACCGTGCTGTTTGACCTGGCCTTCTTCCCAAACGCCGATGGTTTCATCGTCCTCTTTACCGATCACGCCGCAGCCGCGCATATCTGGGATCACGCCATCCGGCCATATCTGCGCCAGATGAGGATAAAGCTCGGTATCGAACGCTTGGTTCTTCATCATCGCGAAGCCTTCAGGTGCAACATCCGTGAACCAGGGAATTGCCGCGCCGACCGGGAATATCTTCGCCGCGAGCTTTAACCATAAGTTGCTGACCAGCTTATCGATGACATGGGTGACCCCTAAGGAATGAACTAGCTTCTTGACGGTTAAGAAGGCGTAATCGTCTTCTCCTTCATCCACTTTCGCCTCGGTGGCAATGGGAGCAATGCCGGCGCGCTGCTCTGTGGCGGTGGGCGTGCCAATCAGCTCGACAGTAATGTTATCAATCGTTGAGGCCGCAAGGTTCAGTTCGCACGCTTCAGTGACCACCGTATCCCTTCGTTTATAGGTGATGACTTCTCCGTCACGGCTATCGACCGCAAATAAGGTGCCATTCTCCAGCCAATAACCGAGCTCTTTGCCTTCAAACTCTTCTTCACCATCCCAGACAGTCTCGAAGTGCAGTTGCGATAAGCCGATGACTTCCCCTCGGGTGATGGCCTTGCGCTGAACTTCGTTTTTCAGCTCGGTTTGGTCTGCCGTTGGTGTGTATCCCTCGGTGCCAATACTGATTTCAGTAATCTTATAACTGATGCCCAGCTCGCCCGCCTGAACGGAGGCCGCGATACCGGCATCAGTAATCAATAAGCTCATTGTGTTACCTCGTATTTGTGCTGGTTTCTGATGTGTCGGCCATTCGACATTTGGTGGTGAACATCGACAGTGGAGCGGTAAATCCAGGCAATCTCAGTGTGAGGAAGTCGTTTTTGTTCGAAGGCAAGCCACGCCTGAACACTGAAATGACGAAACGCATCATGTAGGGAGCCGTAGATGAGATTCGGCGTACTGACATCATCAAACACTAGGCCGCTTTGATGGCCTGCGGTGGTGTTTAAGAGCTGCTGATAGTCGGATATCTTCCAGCCGAATCCCTGCTGCTCAAAGTTGGTCAGGAGTGACAGCTCAATGTCGTCATGGGTCTGTTTGAAATCTTTGGCGATACCCCTGATGGTGTTGGTGAGCTCTGGGTTCTCGGTTTCTTGCCAATACTCGCCCTGAGGCAGCAGTCCTCGGTATGCGTGTGCAAAATCGCCTTCACTGTACCGAATGATTAAGTCGGAGGTGTCCATGTGACGTCTCCCAATACGTGAATTTGATTGTTATTGATTGCAACTTCACCGACCGGTGCGGTGACGATAAAGTTGTTGGTTACCGCTGAAATTACTAACACGATTTCGGTGTTGGTGATGGACTCAGGATTGCGGGTCGCTGGGTCTATCTTGCCCATTTTCCCTTTTACGAAGTTTTCCAGTGCGGTGGTGACATCATCACGGACTATCTGGTCTTCAATCCCTTGCACCTCAATATCGAGTGGTACTTGCTCAGGCAGGCGCGCGAACGGGTGACAGCCTGCCAGACGATTGGCTTCGAAAGTCGCTTGCACTAGGTTGACTACTTCATCACTCAGGGTCGGGTCGTTTTCCCTGGCTCCGATATAGACCTGAACCATACCGCGCTCGGGAGTGTTATCGAGCGCCCAGGCAAAATCGACATCGGCGTGCGCCGATACCGACCACACTTGATAGTCTTCGGCTTTACCGATGAGCTCATTCTTTTCGAATGCGATGATGACTCGAGCTCGCCAGTGTTCGAGCTCTTCGATATTGGCGCCGCCTTCAATGCCTAGTGAGAGCACAGTATTAGGGTCAATACCGCTCAAGCCTTCGCTTAAAGTCAGCGTGGCACCATTGGCCAGATTACTTGCGATACCTGATTCAAGTGCAATGACCTCGACCGGCACATTACTGTATTGCTCTTGGGTGGTTTCGTACTCTTTATCACCATGAGTCAGACGCGTGCCTTTAGCGATCACTACGGTGCCATCGAGTTCGCTAAACTGGACGAAACCTTTAGCAAAGGTCGGTAGAAGTCGAGGGGTATCATGACGATTGGCATGCAGATACAGCCAGGCTTCTGAACAGGTTTCAGGGTGTAGCTGCCTGAAGAGCAAGTCTTGATAGCCATATTGACCGTAGCTTACGCCAGCGATGGCAGAGGCAATCGCTTTGATGGCTGGGTTGTTCTGGCCTGTTGCGTTGACCAGGTTGGCTTCTGCCCGAGCAATTAAGCTCTCGAGGCTGACTTGGGTACTCATTTGTTTACCTGTGTTAGTGGGACTTCAAAGGTTGAACCATCGGTCAACGTGATCATCACATTGCGACCCATTTGATTGGGTTTCTCTCTCCAGACGTTAACCTCGATGGCTTTGGCGTGGCCTTGTTCAACGAGCCAGGCGAGCGCCTCTTGATAGAAGCGTTTAGCCAGTCGTAAGGTCTCATCGGTTAACTTGGCTCTTTTCAGTGTCCAGTCACGTGAGCCGACAATCTCGATAAGCTCATTGCTCCAGCTGCCGCCACGCTGATTGCTTTCCATCCTGGCGCGGTCGTTTTGAGTCGACTCAGCGTAGTTGTAGATGCTTTGCCGCACTGCATGGGCCATGCCTTCTCTGGAGTTAATTGGCTCGGTCAGAGCACTGAGTTGAAAATGGTTCATGCGGCGTTCGGTCCTTGGGTTGTTTTGGTTGCATCGTCGTCTTCATAATCGTGGTCATGCTTCTCTACTTTGACCCCACCGAACGTACCCGAGGCGCCACCGACACTGCCGGCGACTACGGCGTCTTGGCCAACATTAAGGTTGCCCGCAATATCGACATCACCGGAGAAAGTAGAGCTGTCTGCGACAACATTGACCTCGGGCGCGGTGACAGAGACCTCGCTCGCGGCGATGATTTCGACTTTGCCTTGCGCTGCGTAGATCTTGATGCCTTGCTCGGTTTGGTGGATGAGGTTGCCTTTGTCATCCAGCATCGCGACTTCGCCAGGCTGCAGGTCTATTTGATAGCGTTCGTCTTCAACGTTGACGGTGATACCACGCGCCATCACGCCACCGATAAACAGGTTGTAGGCTTTTGCTTCTGGCAATGGCCGACTCATAAAGCCGTAATTGTGGACGCGTTTAATGCGGTCATTGGTTCGCCCCGTCGCGGTCTTAATTTGCAGCATGCCTGTGGTGGCGCCCGTAACTGTGCCGGTACCAATCAGGTTTTTAATCCGTGCCATTAGGCGTTGCTGTTGAAGGCGAGCACTAGACATGGCTTTGCTCCTTGAACGGCCTTGCTAACTCAACGGACGTGGTTGCCGAGCTTTCGGACACCGATAGGCCAAGTGACTTAATCACCAACATTTCACTGAAGTTTTGCTGCTTGTCGATCACGCGTATCACCCGGTTCAAACCATCAATCGCCAGCTGCGGAAATATATCGGCAATGGAAGTTGAAGCGGTCAGGCTCTCAGCGATAGCAAGGTTATGCTCATACTTGGCGCGCGATAAACACGCTTCACTGGTTTGCAGTTGGTCAGACGTGATCACTAAGCTGCGTGAACGGTCGATGCTTGGGTTGGTGACTTTAGCGCTGGCATCATCCCACTGGCCCTGTACTTCAATGGTGTGGAACTGTTTATTGAAAGCTCGTTTGATGTTCAGGCTGCTGACGTTGTTGCCGGTCTCAAGGCCAATATTATTGATGGTCGCGTGCGCGGTGTTTTCTATCGTCAGTACCCCGTTACGCTCAATCAGCATGTAGCCCTGTTCGCGAATCAACTGGGCGATGTTCTCGACCGGTGACTCGGCATTTATCTGAAACTCTTCTATCTTAGGCATGCCTTTGACCAGGCTCTGCACGCCTAAGCCGAAAGGCTTGGTCAGCTTTCTCAGTAGCTCTTCAACGTTGAGGTTATACAGCGCATCCATAGTGATACGCGAGTCAATCATGTTGGCGCTTTTGGAGCGTCCGACGATGGGCATCGAGAGTGCGGTCGCGCTGGTGTCTGACTCCACCTCATCGATTTGGCCAACCAAGATAGATTTGTCATTGAGAAAGAACTCAACCGACATCGGGCGAGTCATCGTCATCGGCTCAATGTCGCAGTTAAAGGTATGGGCTAACTGCTCCGTCGAGTAGTTGAGGTTTGCCTGATAGAAGATATGCGGCTTGCCATCGATGTGCATGGTGAGCTGGTTCATCGCACATCCCTTACCGCGATATCGCCGCGGATAAACAGTGGATGCTGTAGAGCATTCATTTTGGTAATGATGTGCTCATTGGTGTATTCATCGTGGGCGATGGTGAGCGCAGATTTGAAATGTGGTGACTGCACGGTTCGGTCGGCCTTAGTGCCCTGCGTGACTTTATCTTGCTGAGTTCGCACGTTACTTTTTAGCAGGGTCAGGGCGTCATAGAGTTCGATGCTCTCCTTGGTCGAAACCTGAGTCGTCTCTTTGATGCGCTCATCGATGCTGACCGCTAACGTCGACAGGTCGCTTTGCATAATCACAGGTTGCTTTTGCGCGAGGGTGATATCAAAGCGGTCGTTAGCTTCTAACTTGGTAATGTCCTTACTCATCTTCACCGCGCCGGTGACCAGCTGCACGTTGTGGTGTTTGGTCGGGCTGTCTGATTTCACTTCGCCAAGCATCAAGCGCTGGGCACTGCGCGAGTTATCGACCGCTTCGCTTTCTGAATCTGGTTCGGATTGAACACCCTGCGCGACGCTATCAATTGCCTGCGACAACCTGTCCGCGAACTCAGCTGGGTTGGTGCTCAAACTGCTTACCGCCGAGAAGGCTTCATTGATGGTCAGGTTGATGCTCTTTATCGAATCGTCAGCGAGGTTTAGGCGGTTGGTGATATCAACCAGCACGTTGAGTACTCGGGTGGTATCACTTTGTACCTGGTTAAGCTGGGAGACATCGAGCGCTTTGACCTGCTCAATGAATGACTGCTTAGAAAGGTCTTCGACGATGTTAGCTTGGGCTTTGGTGCGCACCGTTGTCGATGCCGTGATGGAGGGGCTGTCTCCAGCACGGACAAACTTGAGGCTTAAGGTGACCAATCCTTTCTTAGTGCTGATGCTGACCGAGTGTTCTTCAAACACAAGCGACAGCTCTCCAAGCCAGGGATGCTCTAACTCTCCCTTTGGCTCGGCTTCGAGGTTATCGATAAATGCATTGGCATCGGCCAGCGAGCTGGCACCGACGAATACCGCTTCAATGGTAAAGGCTCGGGCTTTCGCGCCCATCACTTTGATATGAGGCAGGTCAGCGTAGGGGATCTCACTCACCTGCAGGCGCTGACCACCATCAAAGGAGGTCGAGAGGATATTGAGCTTCAGCCCATTCCAGCGTGCGTACTCGTATTGTCGTTCCCACATCAGAAAACCTACCAATCGAAGAGTGAAAATGAAATTGGCAGCGGCAGGAAATTATCAGGACGGGATAGAGCGCTCAGCGCTCGTTCGGACTCACCCCTCCCTCCACACTAAAATTCCACACTGCAATTTTGCGATCCTATAAATGATCGTGTTTTGGTAGGGTTAGTAGAGCACAGCCCTTGATATATCTACATCGAGGGCTGTTTTAGATTGGGGATTTAGAGATCGTCTAGGATCGTATTTGTTCGTTTCGGGGGCAACTTCAGTACCTATAATCGTGAATTAAAGATGTACTTGTTTAGTGAGTCGATAAAAGTGTCAATTTTGTTTCGAGTTAATATAGTCGAGCACTTGCCAAGTGAACCGTGTTCAGAGAATGCGTTTGTAAAATCAAGCCAGCCATTATAAGCAACCAGTTCTTGAAGATCATACTCAATATACCCCCATTCTTCGTCAAAAGCTGCCTCGTAAACGTCTATATTTCCTTGCTCTTCGCAGCGTTTGGAACAGTGGAAAGAGAAGTACGTTGTAGTAGAAGACCCTGTATTGGTGTCGAACCCCCATGCATTAACTGATGCGGTTGATAGATTATCGAATATATTTTTATCGCAAAGCTCGCACTTGAGCTGGACTATATTTGATGGGGCAGTTGTCGGTCGATATGTGTTTAGTAGTTTGCTGGATTGCGGAAAATATCTATGCGCCAAGTCTCTCCCTGCATCTGTTTTCGCGAGTTCTCTCTCAATCATTGAATAGTTGTAAAAAATACATTCTATTTCACGGTTTATATCTTTAAACGTATCTACTAAGGTTTGGCTCGGTGATGTCGAATAAAAGCCAATGAATCCAGTACATTGAAATCTTTTTACCCTAGTAATGATATCTATCTCATCACTACTTCCAACGGCTGTACCGCTATGTGACTTATGCTTGCAGCTAATTAGCCAGCGTTTCCTTGACTTAGTTATTTGACCGTCAAGTATTTCTTTGACAATCATATCTTTTCCACCATCGGGTCCTATCCCAGGATGATGTTCGATTTTAAGCCCCAATAATTGAAAAAACTCACTAGCAAAGTTCTCAAACTCATCTGATTTGTTGCTTTTGATATTTGCCCGTTGAATTTCATTGAAATCTAAAATCGTCATGTCTAAAAATCCACCTATGTTGTAACGCCCAACATAGAGTATCAGGAAACAACAATTGCGTTACCACTTATTTTACATATTGATTGTTATAAGATTTTTCAATGATTTTAAGGTGGTCAGTAGTAAAAGGTTGGTATGAATTTCTAATTGTTTCACTTAAACATATCCATCTGCTTCACATCCCCCTTTTCCTTACACAACTCCGGCTGCAGGTCTGGGTCTGGTGGCTGGCCCACGGTATCAATAATCCCTTCAACTGACGTCAGTGTGTGAAACCGCACACCACAGTTAAAGTTCAGGCATTGCCAATAAGCTTTGCGCGTTTCGTTCGTCATCTCTTGAGAGGTGACGATGCGGGTTTTGCATCCGCATTTAGGGCAGGGCATTAACATCAATTCTCTCCTCTGGCTGACGGATTTGTTCAATACCCACCCCTAAGTAGTGAACGTGTATCAAGTCTAGGTCGTCACTAACCGTCCGTTTCGTAGCTGAACGGACATATATTTGTCTATCGGAACCTTTGCGCCGAGCCGCAGAGGTTTAACCAGGCATTTCACTCCCTGGGAACTCCATCCTGTCATGCGCCGAAGCTGCTCTAGGAGTGCCGAGTTACAGTTATTTTCAGTGCTCCAAGGGGAACCGCTCCGCGCTTCTTGAAGTCGCTTCACATCTTTCTTCTTAACTAAGGTGTAGCTCTCGCTGCAGGTTTCGATTAACTGACCGAACCACGAAAATCCAATGACCTTTTTGGTCGTTTCTCCGTACTGATTTAGCTTGGCTTCATATTCGAGTTTTGCGCCGATAGCTAACTGGCAGAACAAAGACCATTTTGATGAATCTGCGGCTTGCCTTAGCTCTTCGAGCTTGGGATCAATCGAGGTTTGATTGGGTAGAGTGCGGCGCAGGTTACGCCATAATGAAACAGGCTCGCCACCGAACTGCTGAAACTGCCGAATGCGATGAGTAGAAGCCCAAGCTCTGGCACGATAGGCCCATTCTTCGGCTTCATTTTCTGGCATGTGCTTACCGTTAATATTCTTAGAAACATACTTGGCGATGTAGGCGGTCGCTGTGCCCTTGGTCGGGTCCTCAACCTTTACATCAAAACGAATTTGGGTCTTAGAACCTAGCTCTTCTCTATCCTCACTGATGGCACGTTCTCTGAGAATCGACGTTACCTTGTCCGTATCTTCAGGGGCGCAGAATAGAAAGTAGTGCGCGTGACTGGTCGCGTCTTGATGTGGCTCCGCAACCCGAAAGCCAAAGTAATGAATGTCTAATTTCGCTAATTCAGCGCGGCCAATCGCCCACTTCTTCATTAAGGCTCGATGACCTTCTTTCACCGTCGCACCATCCCACTTGGGCGAGTTGCGATGGTACTTACTTGGCAGTGTCCAGGTCAGGAACAAGGCGACATAACCTAAGTCTTGCGCTAGCTCCTCGAATCCGCGTGAACGTACCATCATCTCGATGCGTCGATTCTCTGGGTTTGCTGTGGTGCGCTTGACCACCTCTTCAAGGTTATAGGCTTCACCAGTCTCGTTATTCATCACCGCCATCGACTCAACAAATCGCTTGGCTTCTCTTTGCTTCTGCATCCAGTTCGAGAATGAAATGGCACTGATATAGGGCTTTTGATACTTAGAGTCGCCAACACGATCTAAAGCGATTTGCGCATACTCGATATACTGGGCGCGAAGATGAGTTAGCCTACCAACAATCCAATCCTCGTTCTGCATCTTCAAAATCGCGATTTGCAGATCCTGCTCTAGTTCTTCAGCCTTCTTCTCACGTTTGGAGAAGTTAATCTGTGGTGCAGAGACGAATATCTCTTGTAGATTATCCGCTTGCTGGTGATAAACGTGCTCTAACGCTTCGCCAAAGCTAGCGAATTGCTCACCAAGTTCAGGATCAGAGATAAGCGCAGTGAGTTTGTCGGCGTACTCTTTGGCTAGCTCTTTGACTGCATCATCTCTCATCAGAATGGAGTGAGTGAGAGGTCGAGATTTCGCGCCCTTTCTGGCGTCAACGAACGGGAACTTATCTTCGAGGAAGTGAGATTGTTTTAGCCCGAAATTGACCGCATCTTCTGCCGCCCTAACCAGGTTCTCGCGAGTAGGATTCTTACGCCCCATACGCTGAACAATTTTACGCTTGATGTCATTTCTCACTAACTGAGGAAGCCGTGGGAAAAAGCGACGAGTAAAAGATGAGTATCTGGCGATACTTGCCGCTCGTCCCAGTTCCTCTAGTCTATTGAGCGCTTCATCTGCTTCAACTTGATTCATGGTCGCCTCTATGGCTTGGCGTTATTGATACAACCCCAGTGCTCAATGCAGCCCTGGGCCGTGCAGGTATAGGTCATCGGCTTGTGATCACGCTTAGATCGCTTCTTAATCCCGTGCTTCTTGCGCAGTTCCGCAAGTAGAAAACGAGCCCGCTCTGTCTTAGAAGGATCGGGATTGACCATACCTGCCATATCCGCGCAGGGTTTATGGCAGGGTGAAGTCGCAGTCATTGCGTACTGACCATTATCTGCATAGATGGACTGGCTCGGGCTGTACTCAATATCTTCACTCATAACTACCTCAGCTTGCAGAACTCACGTTGAATGTGAAAATACGCTCCTCTTTCAAGAACATCATGGCTTCTTGCAGGCTAGGGAAAAGCGCTAACTCCTTACCTTGAGATACCAGATAGATGGCTTCACGGTGTGCCTGGCTAAACACCGAAATCGCCCAGCCTAAGAAGGCGCCCTTGGTATCAGATTTAATGAACACGCAGGGAGGGTGATGAACCACACTGTCTAATGCGCGAGCAACAGCGCAGAAATCCTTGGCCACCAAGCCTCGCTCGCTGGAATGTATTTTTGAAACTTTCATACCGCTGCAAGCTCCTGTGCATCCATTACAATGTAACCGCCAGCGCCTTCTCCCTGGCTAAGCACGCCACGCAGCAGATGATTGCAGTCGAGCTGGGCGCAAGCCTGTTCAACTGCCGACTCTAACGAGTCAAACTCACCGAGCGGTGTGACTTCAGGTTCAAAGGTCTGGTTGTGGCGCTTGAGGGCGCCATCACCAAATAAACGAAGGGCGAAATACTTCATCTTCTTACTCCTCTAATCCGAGTTTGCTCTTAGCGAACTGAATAAACGCACGTACCTGAAGAGTGCTACCAACGAAACGAGTAACCTCACAGAGGGGCATGGTCATTGTGATGCCCCAACCATCATTGCCAGCGAAGTAGGCGGTGGCGGCTTTCGTGTCTCCAACGAATCCAGCGTTGTAGATCAAAACCGTGTCACAGCCTGAAGTAACCTTAGTGATCAGTTGCTTCATGCTCGTTCCTCCATCTCTGATTGAAACCTATCTAGCGCCTGACCAGCTTGCTTGTGAACATCTCGCCACAAGCGAATCAAGTTACTTTGTTGCTGTTCCTGCCCTTCGACTACGTTCTGCTGGTACTTACCTATATTAATTGCTGCGACATTTTGTAGGTGCAGGGCTTCGTCGATGGTACTGATTTCTATGAAGATTGGACGCTGACTCATGCCTTACCTCCAATGATTGCCAAGCAATATTGTTCGAACTGAAATAGCGCTTCGTCATCCCAACGGCCTAAGTCGCGCAGAGCGAGCATTTCTAGATACAAGCGGCGATTGTTCATATCGAGTTGCGACCAATGGTGCAATTGAGGCGTGGCTTGCTTATTGGGAGATGAGCGATACCAGCTGATGAAAGAGTGTGAGAAGAACACTCGAGCACGATCGCCTTGCATGGCGTTTTGAATATCAGCCAATACCTCAACGAGAGGTCGATACACCTCAATGGGTGGTAGCTTTTTGGCAATCGCATCAAGCTGCACCAGAATGTCGAACTGCTGTTCCTCACTACTTGCATCAAAGCGAGTAACGATTTGCTCGAATGAGCCTTTGATCAGTTGTTCTTGAAAGTTATCCATATCTACACCCCTGTAGAAGTTAAGAAAGACCTGGCATAGCTGCGCCATTGGCAATAAGGTCTACCCCCATTGCAAAAAATGGTTGAGCGCTACCGGTGCGGCTTTCTAGATCGTTGATAAGTAGCATCAGGTTGCTAATCCCAGCCTGTGCCGTTTTGATGATTGAGTTTCTTGTTGTGCGAGGAAGCGTTCGGTTTCCGGCATTGTCTATCGCCAGCTGCGAAATCTCCCCTGCGAGAATGGAGTTGTTCAGGGCGCGTTTAATGAAGCTTTCCGCCTCGCTACCTTGGGCAATGTGAGCGGTAACGAGGTCAAGCTTGCGTAGCACAACTTCTAAAATCACGTAATCGTTCGTCGCTTTAGAAATTGCCATCATCTCTGGTAAGGAAAGAACGTGCGGCTGCTCGGTGTTGAGCTTATTGCGCAGCATGTTTGCTCGCAGGCCACAGGTGTTGGCTATCTCTGTTAGCTCATTGCGGTGACGTTGGCGAAACAAGCTGCATGCCTCGTTGTACTCATGTTGTACATCCGCCAAAAAGACGCACATTGTTTGGTTTGTTTCCATATCAGATACTCTCTACAACGCGTAAGGGTTGAGTTAGTCGAGCTGTTCCATCGCTTCTCGGGCGGCCATTTCCGTCATCGCCACCATATTGATCAGCGTCTTTTCTCTGGGTTTGGTCTTGGGCTTGATGATGATGCGACCTTCATCAATAAACTGCTTTACGGTGCCTTCTGCCAGGCCAGTTAAAGTGCAGTAGTGCGCTACCGTGACATACGGACAAGCGATGGTGGTCATGAGTGGTTGGTTCATAGTGTTCACCCCAATACGCTTAGAACGCAGCAAAGAAATGCTGGTTCTCTGGTCTCACCGAGTCCTCGACGGCGTGTTGCCACATCGCAGCCATGTTGATGTAGTGCTTGCCCTTGCTACCTTGGCGTTCAATCACCGGAAGCTTGCCGTCGCGGATCATGTTGCGAATAGAGTTTTCAGAAACGTTCCAGCGACTAGCCAGTTCGTTGGTAGGGAGGTAAGCACAATCAGGTTGAATAGAAATTTGCATCGCTAGCTTCTCCAATAGGTCTGGTTGGTGTTTGAACTCTTTACACAAACGAATGCGTGAAAGGGTGACCATATTGACGAAGTGCTTTTTCTCGCAGCGTGTAGCCGCTTTCATCGGGAGCTTTCCTGACTCGATGAGTCGCTCAGCATCAACCAAATCAAGATGTTGACGGCGCGCATACTCTTCGAAAGGTAGGTACGGCGCATCTAGTTTAATAGGTGGCGTCATGGTATCTTTCCATACATGTTTGTGCATAACTGTTTATTACTATGTTTGGTGACCTAATGATAAACAGTTGTGTTTGATAATCTTTGTTGCACTTTATGATCGTTTATCATTATGTGTCAATAACTATGCGTGTTTATGTATGCGGGAATGGTATTTAAGCTCTGAGCTTGTGGGCTTAGAAGGAATGGCTAATTCAGTGACAGGAGTTAGCCAAAGAGCTAAAAGAAACAATTGGTTACGTAGAAAGTCTGCGCGTTCTAAGAATGCTATGGAGCTGCATATATCTAATTTTCATCCAGATATAAAAAAGCAGCTTATTGAGAAGTATGTCACAGACCCAAGTGAGGCTAAGTTACTCTTGGCACTTGAAGGGCCGACAGAAGATGCTGCCCAAGAACCAAGTAATGTTTCTAAAATAAAACCCATGACGGAAGTGAGAGACTGGTGTGAACTACCAGTTTTTGACGTGCATGCCGCAGCTGGGGCTGGCTCACTGGTAGAAAGTGAATACCAGATTGATCAGCTTATCATTCCAACCAGTCTATTAGCAGAGTTTGGCTTATCTCCCAAAGATGCTGCCATCATCTATGTTGATGGTAACTCGATGGAGCCAACCCTTAGCCACAAAGACCGCCTCCTGGTCGACACTCGCGAGCTCCAACACCCTGTAACCGATGGCGTGTACGTGATTCGTATCGATGATGCAGTGTACGTAAAGCGCTTAAAGTGGAACATTCCAAAAGGGATCTACAACGTTGTCTCAGACAACCCAGAACACGAATCCTTCGAGATAAACCACAAGAACGGCCGCACCTTTAAGGTTATCGGCAAGGCGCTAGCGCCGTTGTTTAAGAAGATTTTTTAAACCATGAGAAGGTGTGGATATCTTTTCTCATTGATGTGGAATGATCTGTTCCATACAAATAGAACTGTGATAGTCGCTTGGATAAAAGTGTCTATCAGGCGGAAAATTACTATTGTTTTTACTCTTACTAGTCTTTTAACGTTCAAAGCGCCAATCTGGCGCTTTTTTTATGCCATTAATGATAGTGGTGTTAATAAGGCGAATGAATTTGATATATTGGAGAACATTAATGTTTGAGGAACTATTTGGTTTGCCCGAACTAACTGATTTGCAGATAGAAGAATTGCATAAATTCCTACATTCATTCAGTGGTTATGAGTTCGAGTTTGAATATATAAATATCGAAGATAGTGATTTTCAAAATTTATCTAGATACATTGAAATTAAATACGTAGGTTCTCATACATTAAAAATAATAAATAATTGCCTAATATCGATAGAAGACCCTAGTTATCTTGACAATGATAAAATTAAAGAACTTATTGATTGGTTATGTTTAAATAAAATTGAAGCTCATGTAATTGGGATATCTAAGATATTTAATGATTGGTCTTTACTTTACCCATTGTATAACTTGGTTTCCGTTCAACTTTGGGATGGTTATGGCCATAGTGAGCCAGGAGAATTCCCAAATCTAACAGACTTAACGATAGATTCACTATCAAAAGAAATAGTTAGTTTCTTGGGATTAGCAGTAAAAAATATCCAGAGCTTAGAAATAGAGGGCTCTAGCCAAATTAAAGTGTCGACTAAGCTATTAAATGAATTTATAAGTTTAAATTTATTAATGCTAAATAACGAAACTAAAGTTGATTTTACTAAGTTGCTATTGTCAGAGCTAAGAGTTTTATCTACAAATCAGGTTGTTACACTAGATGATCTTTCAGGTTGTCCTAATATCTCTTATTTAAGGTCGAAAATTGATACAAATATATCTCAAAAATTAGGACCGTCTTTAGTATCTCTAAATGTTCATGCTGGTGGTTCAGATGTATGTAATTTGGATAATATTAAAACAGATAGGCTAAAAGAGATATCTTATTATGGTAAGGTTAATTTATCTATAAGTAAAACAATACCAACTGTTGATGGGCTTACAGAAAGGAATAACACTGTATATTATGAGAATAATAATTTTAAGATATCTATTCTTAGTTTTATGCCTAATTTAAGACGCTTAGTGTTACGTGGGAATAAAATTGACTTTGATATTTATAATGATTGGGTTCACTTTAATTTAGAATCAATTTCTGCTATTAGTTGCGGTTTGGATAGTATTGATTTTGTGAGGTATTTCCCTAAATTGTCAAGTGCTATTTTGACGGGCAATAAAATAAGCAATATAGAGGTTTTGAAGGATTGGGATTCTGTTAATTATATTAACCTATCATATAATCAAATAATAGACATTCCAAAAGAAGTGTCGGACAAATATTTACTTTCAACGGAGAGGGTAGGTATAAAAAAATCCGCTAACCATTCGACTATAAATATCACGGGGAACCCGTTGATATCTCCCCCAATAGAGATAGTCGAGCGTGGATCTAATGCTATAAAGCCTTACTTTGAATCAATGGTCGGTGAGACTGAAGAGTTAAATGAGGCTAAAATAGTATTTCTTGGGAATGGTGAAGTTGGTAAAACATCGCTAATGAAGGCTCTTAGTGGGGAGTGTTTTGACGCTGAAGAAGAGACAACTCATGGGATAAATATCAAGAAATATTCTGTTCCAATTAATGAGCAATGTTCAGTTGATGCATCTATTTGGGATTTTGGTGGTCAACAGATAATGCATGCAACACATCAACTATTTTTATCTCGGCGTTGTGTTTACGTATTAGTTATAAATGATCGTAAAGATGATTTGCAACAGGAACAAAAAATAAATTATTGGTTACAACAGGTCCAGACATTTGGTGGCAATTCAAAAGTAATTATTATACGTAATAAATCAGATATGTTTTCTTTGAATAACGTACCAGAGGGAAGGCTAAAAGAAAAATACCCTAACCTTGTTGCTATAGAACCTGTTTCATGTAAGACAGGGCACAATTTAGAGAGAGTTAGGAACCTTATCAATGAACAGGTCCGTCAGTTACCGATGCGTAAAGTTAGGCTCGCAAAAAACTGGATTAAGATAAAAGAAGAAATTAAAGCTCTTTCGTTTGAATATGACCATCTACCATTATCTCGGTTTTCTGATATTTGTAATATTAATGGTGTTACTGACTTTGAGGCTCAAAAAACCTTAAGAGATTTACTACATGATTTAAGTGTGATCATCGCATTTGAAGAGCTTGATGGCTTCGATATGGGGATATTGAATCCACATTGGATCACAGATGGGATTTATACTCTTATTAATTCAGAAGTTTTAGAAAAAAAGAAGGGTTATATTAAGTTGCCTGATGTTCAAGCTGAACTAGATAAAGTTCATCCTGGAACATATTCCAATAAAGCACGGTTTATTGTTGAGTCTATGATGCAATTTGAACTTTGCCACCCTGTCGGTAGTACCAGAAGTGGCACTTATCTTGTGCCGAACCTGTTACCTAATGAGATTAGATCAAAAAAAATAACATATGGAGAGAATACAATTAAGTTTCTCTTCAAGTATGATAACTTACTACCGCCTTCGATAATTCCAAGCTTTTTAGTCAGGATGAGTAAACAGATATCGGATGATAAGAGGTGGCGTACAGGTGCTATATTGACCGATACTAGCTTAGGTGTTCAAGCAATCGTTGAAGAGGACAGCGTCGAACGTGAGTTAAAAATCGTAGTATCAGGTACTCAAGTCCGCGATTTTTTCTCTGTTATTCGTCATGAAATTCGTAACTTGAATGAACCTAACACAAAGGCTCTTGGAGTTCGTGAGCTTGTCCCTTTGAATGGTCGATTTGTCGAATATGTCGATTACGAGGAGCTTATTGGCCTAGAAGTCATGGGAAAAGCTACTTATACTAGTGGTAAACTTAAGGAAGACTTCTCTGTATCTCGGCTTTTGAGTGGTATTGAATCTAGGGAAGAGACTGAAAGCTCTGTTGCCCGTCAACGCGGTGAGGATATAAATGTGACTGTTGAAGTAAAGCAAGGTGATATTAACATCAAGACTGGTGATCAGATTACCAATACCACCGTTACATCGGAACAATCTCAAACGGTGAAGCAATCTCAGAAAGTTGATATTAAAGTTGAGCTTAAGAGATTGAAAGGTACAGGTGGCTATGTAATTGATGATTTAAAATCTGATGCAGAGTACGAAATCTCGAATGAAGTAGATAGGGAGCGTTTTGTGCGAGAATGTGATCGCGTAAAAGGAGCTCTTTCTGAAATAGAGCAAGTCGAGACCCCAGAAGAAGCTGATGAAAAAGTTGGGCACTTTATGCGAGTTCATGACTTTTTGAATAACGCTTTAGATAATGTAGGTCCAATAGGCGAATCTGTAGCTGCTTTAGGTAGTAGTATCAGTAAAGTTCGTGATTTGGCGAAAACATATAATAAAGTGGCAAGTTTTTTTGGCCTTCCTGTTATACCAGAACTATTACTGTCATAGTTGAAGCTACACACTAATCACCTAAGGGAAGCAATCTTGCTTCCCTTTTTAGATCCTGAAACATGGTAAGTATTCGATATCATAGCTTGGCATATAGAGCTTAGAAATGGTGGAACTAGGTGTTGACTTTGAAGCCACAATGGTAATTGTTGTGCGTGCTTCTTACATTGGAACATTGATAAGTTAACAACAAAATAATACTGTATGTAAATACAGTATCTCGGGTTGTTTTATGTCTATTCGAAACCTAAAAGACGGCTCTAAGAAGCCATGGCTATGTGAATGTTACCCACAAGGTCGAGGTGGCAAGCGGGTCCGAAAAAAATTTGCTACCAAGGGGGAGGCCAAATCATTTGAATTATTCACGATGAGAGAGGTGAATGATAAACCATGGCTTGGAAAGAAAACCGATCACCGCCGCTTACAAGATTTACTTGATACTTGGTGGCAAGTTCATGGGCATACCGTTAAAACGGGCGAAAAAACCTATGTTGTATTGGCAAAAACCGTCCAAATGTTGGGTAACCCTATTGCCAGTTTGTTTACTGCTAATGACTATTTAAAATACAGAGCAAATAGGGTAAGCCACCACCCTACAAGGCCGGACCTCGTGATATCTGCCACCACTCATAATATAGAGCTTAAAACCTTCCGAGCTATGTTTAACAAGCTTACCAAGTATGGTTATTGGGAGCAGCCTAATCCTGTAGCAAATATTGAACTAGTGAAAGATAGTGAGCGCGAGTTAGCCTTTTTGACTAAAGAGCAGATCGCCCCATTTTTAGAGCGTGTACGTAACGACAATAGCCCTTCAGCGAAACAAATATATGTTGCATGTAAAATCTGCTTAGCGACTGGAGCACGTATTGGGGAGGCGTTAGGGTTGAAGCGTTCTCAGGTTAGCGGCAATAAATTGCTGTTCACGGATACGAAAGGTAAGAAGAATCGTTCGGTACCAATTTCTGCTTCTTTGTATCATGAAGTATTGAATGTAGGAGTTAGTGAGCATACTTTGTTTGACGTTCGTTATTATGCGGCGTGGGAGTGCGTGAAACGCGCTCTACCTGATCATGTCCCTAGTGGACAAGCTACCCACGTTTTAAGGCACACTTTTGCAAGCTACTTTATGATGAATGGGGGGGATATACTGGTACTGCAGCGTATTCTGGGCCATAGCAAAATCGAACAAACCATGGCTTATGCGCACTTCTCACCAGACCATCTTATGCAGGCTGTTCAGCTAAATCCTCTCGAAAACTAGCAATGAAAAAGTGGCGACAAAGTGGCGACAACTGTCAGTTAACCTCGGTTTTTGTCGGTTATTGTCAGTAAATCGCCACTATTTAGTTAAGCTGGTTTGTAGTTAAATCAACTAGTTACGCTACCTCAGTCTCATCTGCGATAAAACCACCCGTCTGATGAGCCCATAGCTGGGCGTAGATACCGCCACTTTCAACTAGCTCTTGGTGGGTGCCTTGTTCAACGATTTCGCCTTTATCTAACACGATTAAGCGATCCATTGCAGCGATGGTCGATAGTCGGTGAGCAATCGCAATTACAGTTTTGCCTTGCATAAGCTCGTTAAGACTCTCTTGGATTGCTGCTTCTACTTCCGAGTCGAGAGCAGAGGTGGCTTCATCAAGGATAAGCAGCGGCGCATCTTTGAGTAGCACGCGAGAGATTGCGATACGCTGGCGTTGGCCACCCGAAAGTTTCACGCCTCGTTCACCTACTTGAGCATCGTAGCCCGTGTTACCAAACGGGTCACTGAGCGCTTGAATAAATTCATCAGCATGGGCTTGTTTAGTCGCTTTTAGAAGGTCTTCTTCTGACGCGTCAGGGTTGCCATACAAGATGTTATCGCGAATCGAGCGGTGTAGCAGGGACGTATCTTGCGTCACCATACCAATCTTGCTACGTAGGGAATCTTGAGTGACGTCTGAGATCACCTGACCATCAATTTTAATCTTGCCGCTTTCAACATCGTGGAAGCGCAATAGCAAGTTGACTAAGGTGGATTTGCCCGCGCCCGAGCGACCCACTAGGCCCACTTTTTCACCCGGCTTGATATTGAGATTTAAGTGGTTAATGACCCCTTTCTTTTTATCGCCGTAATGAAAACTGACGTCCTCAAATTCAATACCGCCTTGCTTAACTTCCAACGGCAGAGCGTTTGGCTTATCTTGGATATCAATTGGTTTCGCCATGGTTTTCATGCCGTCCACTACCGTACCCATGTTTTCGAACAGCGCACCGACTTCCCACATGATCCACATCGACATACCGTTGATACGCAGAGCGAGGGCGATCGCAATCGCGATAGCGCCGATACTGATTGAGTTGTCCATCCATAGATAGATCGATAGGGCACCAATTGAGAAGACTAAGATGTAGTTGGTAATTTCAACCGCGACATCAAAGCCAGTGACCAGTCTCATTTGGCGATAAACAGTGTCAAGGAAACCCGTCATGCCTTTTTCAGCATATTCAGTTTCCCTTTTGCTGTGTGAAAACAGTTTAACAGTAGCGATGTTGGTGTAACTATCTACGATACGCCCTGTCATAGTTGAACGGGCGTCTGCTTGCTCCGACGCGACTTGCTTTAGCTTTGGTACAAAATAAATTTGGATGCAAATATAGCAAGCTAGCCAGATCACCATTGGGATCATCAGACGCCAGTCAGCTTGAGCAAGTAAGACGACGATAGAGGTAAAGTAGACCGAAACGTAGACGAACACATCCATCGACTTCATTACTGTTTCCCGCACCGCAAGAGAGGTCTGCATGACTTTCGTTGCCACACGACCAGCAAAGTCATCTTGATAAAAGTTGAGACTCTGTTTGAGCAGATAACGGTGTGTGAGCCAACGAATCGACATTGGGTAGTTACCCAGTAACGTCTGGTGTACCAAAAGTGAGTAACAGACAACAAGAATAGGCATCACTACCAGAAGCAACATTCCGTAGAAAATGAGCGCGCTCTGGTTGTCTTGCCAAAACGTCTCTGGGTTACTGTTTGACAGCCAGTCAACCAGATTGCCCATCGCGCCAAACAGGGATACTTCGACGATCGCAACAATGGTTGACATGATCGACATGATAATCAGCGGGATTTCAAACCCTCGAGTATAGTGACGGCAAAAGGCAAAGATGCCTGTTGGCGGCTGATCTGGCTCCTGTTGTGGGAAAGGCTGAGTAAAGCCTTCGAACTTCTTAAACATATGTATTTCCTAAACACGCAAATAAAGCAGAAGAGATGCCGTAAGGCACGAGCGTTCGTCCATAAATAGGCAGGGTTCGGTTATGGTATACCCTCGTTCTATGAAATGTAACCAGTTTATTATTCTTTCCCTTGCATAATATTCATCGACCTCTGGATGAGTTTTGTTCTGACAGTGACTTTAACTGTTATACGTAGCTGACTCAGTTAAACTTGCTGAAATGAATGCATAATAACAGGTCAGTTCAGTAATCTTTCGTTTAACAATATGTCTACAATTGGCGTTAGTGAGTGAGATTAATTGAGTTTGTCACAATGTTGAAACAGCAAGCCATACTAAAAACTAAACCATCTTCAGTACAGAACGCTAACTGCGTGGTCATGGTTCCACCTAAAGAATTTGCGTTTAATGCTGAAACGGCAAAAGACAATGAATTCCAGCATCAAGTGTCGGATTCGACCAGTCAAGTTCGTGAAAAAGCAATGCAAGAGTTCGAGACTATGGTCGATACGTTGCGCAAAGCGGGTGTTCAGGTTGTGGTATTTGATTATCCGCTCGGTGGTGTCGAAACACCTGATGCGGTGTTCCCAAACAATTGGTTTAGTACCACCGCAGATGGAACGCTTTACACGTTTCCGATGGCTTGTAAAAACCGTCAGCAAGAAGTTAAGACCGATGCTTTGGTTGAAGCGTTAGAGTTCGCGGGTCGCCCTGTTTTAGGTCAGGATAGCCTGACTTCTTACCTAGCTCATGATGCTCATTTAGAGAGCACAGGTGTTATGGTGAAAGATCATGTTAATAAAACTGTCTACGCGGCGCTATCTCAACGTTGTGATCGCGAAGTTCTTGAAGACTACGCACAACGTATCG
The DNA here is from genome assembly GCF_036533775.1 of Vibrio sp. M260112. Taxonomy (NCBI): domain Bacteria; kingdom Pseudomonadati; phylum Pseudomonadota; class Gammaproteobacteria; order Vibrionales; family Vibrionaceae; genus Vibrio; species Vibrio sp. M260112. Next base: position 38,743 of record NZ_JATABH010000009.1, read on the forward strand.
GTTATGACCGTGTGGTCTCTTTCCAAACCGCGCTGCCGTCAGGTAAGCCTATTTATCATACCAATGTGATGATGGCGATTGGTGAGAGCTTCTGTGTCGTTTGTGATGAAGTGATCCCTGAATTTGAGCGTCGTTTTGTGATTAAGTCGCTGGCGAAAGATAAGCAGGTGATTTCAATCTCGATTGATCAGATGAACCAGTTCTGTGGCAATATTCTTCAGCTAGAAACGGTCAACGGTGAAAAAGTGATTGCGATGTCTCAGTCTGCATACGATGCATTTTCGCCAGCGCAACGTGCCCAGTTATCGAGCCATGGTAAGCTGTTACCATTCAACGTAAAGACGATTGAAAACATTGGTGGTGGTAGCGTTCGCTGTATGTTGGGTGAAGTGTTTTTACCAAGCCGTACCCATCAGCTTTAAACTGGGAACCGCAAATGAAACAGACAAAATCGACGCTTTTAGGGCGTCGATTTTTTGTTTTCTGGCGGACGAATGTGCTTCGGATACTGAGTGTTCGTACTACTGGTAGTATTTTTCAAGATAGTCGCGCAATACGTCAATATCGACGGGGACAATCCCGCCTTTATCAGGCCCTTTAGCCACTAATCCTTCGCTGATCAGTTCATGGATAATACGTGTATACGCTCTTTCGGTGCAGCCAAAGCGTTGTGCTTCCTGATACATATAGGTATGGCCGGATGAACGGGCGCTGTTACTGTATCGACTGACGAGATCTTTGATGATGTTAAATTTAAGCGGATACAGCGAACGCTCTATCGCAATATGCATAGTATTGAGATAGATGTTGGACATTCTATGTGTCATCCAAAATGCGACACTGCCGTCAGAAATCAGCAGTTCAGCAAACTTATCCAGTGGGATCACGATCAGTTGTGCATCTGTGGTGGCGATGACGCTGAATGGGCTGGGGGCATCGGAGAAAAATTCCATCTCACCAAAAAAATTATCTTCTATGTAATAGTCACCCAAACTGAGTGTTTTGCCATTTTCAGCGGTGTGCAGAACAGAAAATTGTGCCGCCTCTGACCAATAGACATCATTGACTTCGCTATGCTGACGTATGATGTGGTCGCCTTTTTGCACTTGAATAGTTCGGTATTGTTCATCTTTCACTAACTGACGGATTTTGTTCAGTCCATCACTTAAAATCTTGTTCTTATCCATAGTGAATTTTCGTTATTCAACAAAGTGTTGAATGATTTAGCCTCTGACCGGACAATTGTCGTGTTACTTATGTTAGATAATCATATAACATGAATTTTATTGTAATCAAAAACAAAGGATAAAGTGTGTGAATCACGATTATTGCTATAGTTGCAATAGCGTGTTGTTTTACCTCTTTACCGTATAAGCAGTGAAAGTTAGGACTGAACCCGATGAACTATTTTGATCTCCCGAAAATTGATCTCCATTGCCACCTTGATGGTAGCCTTCGCCCACAAACGGTAATTGATTTAGCTGCCGAGCAGAACATCGAGCTGCCAAGTACCGATGCGGATGTCATCAAAGAGATGATGGTTGCTCCAGAGACTTGTCCCAACCTGCAAGAGTACTTAGATCGTTTTGCACTGCCAATTAAAGTGATGCAAACAGCCGAAGGCATTGAGCGTATTTCGTTTGAACTGTTCGAAGATGCCGCAAAAGAGAATGTAAAATACTTAGAAGTGCGTTTTGCGCCACACCTTCACATTCAAAATGGTCTTAGCCATGAGCAGATTATTGAAAGTGCAGTAAAAGGTATGAAGCGTGCGGAAGCGCTGTATGACATCAAAGGTAACTACATTTTGTCTGCGGTTAAGTTCTTACCTTCAGACACAATCCCTCCAGTATTGGATGCAGGTGAAAAGTTCCTAGGTGATGGTGTTGTGGCGTTTGACTTGGCTGGCAGTGAGTTGGACAACTTCGCCCACGATTATGTGACTTACACTCAATATGCTCGTGACAAAGGCTACCGCATTACTATTCACGCGGGCGAGCAGGGCTGCGGTCAGAACGTTTATGATGCCATTGAATTGCTAGGCGCTGAACGTATTGGTCACGGTGTTGCCATTAAAGACCATGCGGAAGCTTACCAACGCGTTAAGCAAGATGCAGTGGGTCTGGAAGCGTGTCCAAGCAGTAATGTGCAAACGAAAGCGATCTCTGAGCTTAAGCTTCATCCGCTGAAAGATTTCCACAAAGACGGCTTACCAGTAACGATCAATACTGATAACCGTACGGTTTCTAATACCACCATGACTCAAGAAGTTGAAAAAGTGATGGAACTGTTTGAGCTAACGGCAGAAGACTATGCGCAAATCTACCGCGCAAGTGTTGAGCAGTGTTTTGCTAGTGAAGAAGTGAAACAGAAGTTGATGCAGTACATCTAAACGCTGAGGCTGAAAAATGAACATGAAAACCGCCCAAAACAGGGCGGTTTTTCTTTTAGGTGATTAGAACTTCACTTGGTGATCTTCCCATCCTGCATCGGTTTTGGTTTGTGTTACGACATAGTGGCCAGACAAACCAAGTTGCAGCATGTCTGTGGCCCAGTAGCTGACTTGAGCTTCTGCACCGTAGACACGTTTAGGATCGGCTAGCCCAGAGATAGAGAAATCATCTTCGTACTGAACTGTTGCGCTAGAGTGTGAGTAGTAAATCGCTGATTGCAGTGACAGATTATCTAGGTCATTGCGATAACCGATTTCGTAGCTGTCTGTTTTGATTCCTTCGAGTTTAGATGCCGCGACATCTTGCGTCGCACTCTTGCTATAGTAGCGATACAACTGAGGGATATCGAAACCTTGAGAGAAGTTAGCCCAAACTTGAGATGTTGGATCTAAGTGATAAATCATGCCAAGGTTGAAGAGACCTTCAGCGTAGTCGGTTGCACCACCAGGAACAAACGTCGAGCTTGGTTTAGCTTGAAAATCGGCAACATCAATGTCCATGTATTGGTAGTGGCCTTGGATGTCATTGATTACATGAACTAAGCCGCCGGTCGCTTCGTTGCTTGCATTTCGTGCAACGATATCCGCCAATTATCCAATATATCTTTGCGCCATGTTCGCTATCGCGATCGGCATCCTTGCCTACTTCTTTGGACGGACTGAAGAGCTAAAAGCGTATTAGCGTTTGTTGTCTGGATGCCTAGGGCAGTCGCTGCACAGTTGGCGTCCACTACATTTATAAACCAGGCAGCAGCTGGTTCTGGTCAGTTTCAGCTCGCGAGATTGCGGTAGGTATCAAAGTGAGTAAAGCCGCTTTAAATTCGATTACAGATCGCGGTTCTCGGCGAATTTTTCTAGTCCGAGAACTAGTCCGATCGCACATAGCATTAGAATTATCGCGATACCCAGTTGCGCAGGTTGGGAGGTGAGAGCTTCAAAATCTGACGGGGAGAGGTTGTGCTGAATCAAAGGAACCTGTTCTCCTTTGGAATTAGCACGCCAGCTGATGGTCTCTTTCCATGGCCAGATCTTTGGCAATGTACCGAGCATGAGGCCAGTCAAGAACACCAATGTGAGGTCGCGGAAGCGCTTTAGCAGCCAAGAAAGAACGTGAGAAAAGCTCAGAAGGCCAATCACACAGCCAGACAAAAACAGCAGTAGGATTGGCAGATCAAAGGATTTTACCGCGCCGAGTATCGGGGTATACATTCCGATCAGAAGCAGGATAAAGCTGCCAGAAATTCCCGGTAGGATCATCGCACAGATAGCAATGCCGCCTGCGAAAAGGACGTTGATATTGGTCGGCTCTAACTGAAGTGGATTTAACACCGTAATGCTGTAGGCGAATGCAACCCCTAACGCGAGGAAGACTAAGCGGCTTAGGCTACGTTGTTCGATCTGTTTGAGCATATGGAACACAGAAACCAGAATCAGACCAAAAAAGAATGACCACAGAGGGATTGGATGAGTCACCAACAGCCAAGAAATGAGTTTTGCCAATGTCGCAATACTGGTCAGTACCCCACCAAACAGTGAGATAAGAAACAAACCGTTAATATGTTGGAAAGCCGCTTTGAATCCATCTTGCTTCCAAATCCCGATTGCCGATGGGTTAATGCGTCGAATGCTCTCAAGCAAGGTGTCGTAGATGCCAGTGATAAACGCAATCGTACCGCCCGAGACTCCAGGTACAACATCAGCCGCGCCCATCGCGATGCCTTTTAGAAAAGTCGTTAGATAGTTCATTATTGAAGGTTAACTAAATTTTGGTGCAGAGAGTATATCGGCTAAGAGATGAAAAAAGTATGAAAAATCATACTAGAGCCAATTATTGATAGGAGTATAGTTTAATATGTATTTGCAAATTATTGCAAAATGCAATTTTCATTTTGCATTTTGAAATGGTTATTTGGGCAAAAAGTGTGCTTTAGAACAAAAAACAACGTACTTTTAAAGTTGGCACGTTAAGTGCATATATCAGAGTGACCCTTCTTAAGCCGAGGGTCACCTAGCCAACTGACGTTGTTAGTGAATGGATTTTGTTCACACTATATATAAGCCAATCGCACTATTGCGGTTGGCTATTTTTTTGCCTGCCTATCAGTTTTTACCTAAGTTTACATAGTCACAAAGTGTGAATTTTGCGTCTGCACTCGACAAGTAGAGGCAATATTATTAATAATTAGGGGCAATATTATTAATAATGTGCGCTTTCATTTTCAAAACCCGCGTCGTTTTCGTTGGGTTAACTGTTGAATCGAGCATCTTGAGGCTGTTTGAATAAGGACAAATTTCAATAGAAAAGTTGAACCATTGAGCAATTGCTCCTCAGAGTCAAATAGGGCTCTGTACTCGTTAAGGAAGATGAGTGAATAACTAAAAAGAGGTTATATGAATCAGATAATTTCAGTTGGACCGCTAGAATCTTTCTTAATCGCAATCAGCGTTTTATTCCTAGGGCACTTTGTAAATTCCAAACTTCCGATCTTGAAGAAGTTTAATATCCCTGAGCCGATTGTTGGTGGTCTTATCGTCGCAGTTATCATCACAATAATGCACTTCAATGGCATTAATCTCGAGTTCTCTCTGCCGTTGCAGAAAGTCTTTATGCTAATGTTCTTTAGCACCGTTGGTCTCGCTGCCAATTACACTCAGTTGATGAAAGGTGGAGCGAAGGTATTCATCTTCCTTGCAGTCGCTTCGTTTTATATCATCATTCAGAACGGCGTTGGTGTCTCGATGGCGACCGCGCTAGGCCTAGATCCTTTGATGGGGCTTATTGCTGGCTCGATTACTCTGTCTGGCGGACATGGCACTGGTGCCGCTTGGTCACAAACCTTTTCCGATAACTACGGCCTGACTAATACTCTCGAAATCGCGATGGCTTCTGCCACTTTTGGTTTGATTATTGGCGGTATTATTGGTAGCCCAGTTGCGCAGAAGCTGATCAATAAAAATGGCTTTGAATCAGAGTATGGTTCAGGCACACAGACTCACGCACGCTTTCCGGAACTCGTGACATACAACGAATATGAAGAAGATAAGGTGACGGCAAAAAAGGTCATCGAGATTCTTTTTATTCTGCTAATTTGTGTCACTGGTGCCAAGTATTTGGAGCAGTGGGTCGTGAGTTTCAACATTAGTTGGCTGATGATACCTGACTTTGTTTATGCGCTGTTTATTGGCGTGTTTATTACCAATGTATTGGAAGTGAGCAAAACCCATAAGATTGATGCCGAAACTGTTGATATTTTGGGTACGGTTTCTCTGTCACTGTTTTTAGCAATGGCGCTAATGAGTCTGAAACTATGGAACATTTTTGACCTTGCGATTCCATTTTTAGTCATTCTCGCTGTGCAGTCTGTGGTGCTAGGGCTTTTCTCTTATTTTGTGACCTTTAAAGTGATGGGCTCTAACTATGATGCGGCAGTAATGGCTGGTGGACATTGTGGCTTTGGTCTTGGAGCGACACCGACAGCGGTAATGAATATGGGGTCTTTGGTCAATAAATACGGTCCATCGCCACAGGCATTTATGGTGGTTCCAATTGTTGGAGCGTTCTTTATCGACATAGTGAACTTAATCATTCTACAAGGCTACATCTCGTTTATCGGTTAAACAAATCGGTAAATAAAAACGCCCTGCTAATTGAGCAGGGCGTTTTTTTATATGTGAGATTAGCGCAAGGTTAGTTTGGTGCCATTGAACTTTAAGTGGCCTAGGAGGATCTTGGCATTGTTCTTCCCATCATCAGTGAATGCGACACCATAGCGTGCGTAATGGAGTGAACGTTGGAGGTTACACACCTTGCCAAATAGGGGCTCAAAGCGTGGGCCTTTGGGAGTATTTAGCTGAACATGAAGAGCAATCTCTTCGCCAACTTGAAAAGGTCGACTTAACGGCGCCGTGATAAAGCGACAACCGCCTTTCGACAAGTCTCGAATTTCGCACTCTAGCCTGTGAGTGTTAGCTTCGACACGTGCTGAAAGATTCACTTCGAAACGAGGCTCTTTGCGTAACTGTGTCACTTGCATCGTTTTAGGTACAGACAAAGCGACCATTGGCACTGGAGCCGTCAGCACATGTTGCAGTTGTCCACGGAAATGCACGACAGCCCCTTCACCGCGAGGTGAGATCGCACGTATCGTTGCCCAGAAACCTTCTTGAAAGAAATACTCTAAGTCATCATCAGAAATCTTTGGCAGTTCTGCTAACACAATGTTGTTGGAATGCGTGCCAATAAAAGAGGTTTTACAACGAAAGCTTGTACCAACAGGCGTTGAAATCCCGATCGTCAACTCACCACCATGTTCAATCATGGCTAGCGCATCGGTACTATTTAAAATAGAAACATTCTTATCGTTTGAGGAGCGAACTGTATGCTCCTTATGCGCCACCGCTGAGTTATTCATCTAGCCTCCATTGCTCCCACAATCATTATTCTTTTTACGTGTGGGTCTTTTTTTGGTCATCTGACCTGTGAATTTTATACGGTCGGATAGAGTCAATTCTATGTGTGGTTTGCTAATTGTTCAAACATCAAATCTGACAATAAATTAGACGTGCCTATCATTTTTGAGAGATTCATTCAGCCAAAAGTGCAAGTAGTATGAATAAAACTCACAATTTTTGCATGGATTAAGTGGGCTGGTCACGATAAGGCTTACCCCTAAGGGTAAGCCTAAAGTTGTATTTACGCTTTAATTCGCGCCATATAGTAGGTGTCGATTAGTTCACCATAACGGGATTTAGATTCGCGATAAAGCTTTGTTTTAACATTTTTTTTGACAGACGATTGAGGCTGACAAGTACTTAGAGACGGGTTTTGAGCCCTAAAGTAAAATTTGCAAATCTGATTGTTTGTTCTCTGCAAGCGATCTAATGTAACAACTTGTTTACTTGAGGAACCCGTCATGAATCAATCTGCGAGTTGGAAAACACCGCAAAACTTCCTGTTACTTATCTCGATTGTTGTCCCCATTGCTTTTTCTAGCTGGATGGCCTTGCTGAACAACTTTGTTATTGAAAGGGCGAATTTTGACGGTTCAGATATTGGCCTTTTACAGAGTGTACGAGAGATCCCAGGTTTTCTAGCCTTCACCGCAGTCTTTGTGTTGCTGTTTATTCGAGAGCAACGTTTTATGTTGCTGTCACTTGGCGCTTTGACTATCGGTACCGCGATCACCGGATTTTTCCCTTCGGTTTTTGGTCTGTTGTTGACCACGTTGCTGATGTCTACGGGTTTCCACTATTTTGAGACACTCAAGCAATCCCTCTCTTTGCAATGGCTGAGCAAAGAGGAGGCACCAGAGATGCTTGGTAAATTTATCTCTATCGGTGCACTGGCTTCATTGGTGACTTACGGCGCGCTATGGATTTGTCTAGAAGTTTTAGTGATGGACTTTCAATGGGTCTATCTCACTTTTGGTGGGGCGGGCTTCTTACTGGTGATGTGGATGGCATTCGCTTTCCCTCAGTTTGAGACGCATGTCCAGCAAAATAAAAAGCTAGTGCTGCGTAAGCGATACTGGCTCTACTATGCACTGACCTTTATGAGCGGTGCTCGCCGCCAGATCTTCACTGTGTTTGCTGGCTTTTTGATGGTAGAGAAGTTTGGCTATTCAGCGGCAGACGTAACCATGTTATTCCTGATTAACTATTTGTTTAACTTCTTGTTTGCCAAACGGATTGGTAAATTTATTGGTCAAGTGGGTGAGCGTAAAGCACTGATGTTTGAATACACGGGCTTGATTTGTGTGTTTGTTGGTTATGCGTTAGTGGAAAGCGCAGAGTGGGCCGCCGCTTTGTACGTGGTTGATCACCTATTCTTTGCCCTGGCACTCGCAATAAAAACCTATTTCCAGAAAATCGCCGATCCGGCTGATATGGCATCGACCGCTGGGGTTTCATTCACCATCAATCACATCGCCGCTGTGTTTATTCCAGTCACCTTCGGCTTTATTTGGCTAGTGTCACCCGCAGCAGTCTTTTACATTGGTGCGGTAATGGCTTTCGTTTCATTTATACTGTCGCTCAACATTCCTAAGTTGCCGCAAGAGGGCAACGAAGTCCGTATTTTGAATTGGAGTTAAACAGCGATGGAAAGTATCTAACTTGATGGTTCTTGGTTAAATCTCGTTTGAAGATAGTCTACAAACGCTTTGATCTGCTTAGGAATGAACTTTGATTGGGCATATTGTGCGATAACTTGTCCCTGATAATTGCCGCCGATATGCCACTCTTCGAGCAGTTCAACAACTTGACCTGAGTCGAGATATTCTTGAATCGCAAATTCGGGAAACACCGAGATCCCAATTCCCCTCAATACTGCCTCGCGACGAATTTCACTGTGGTTAACCGCGAACGAGCCTCTAGCGTTGATCGAATACTTTTGTTCACCTTGGGTGAAATCCCATACACGGTCACGAGGGTTCTCCCCTAAGCACAGACAGTTATGAGCGTGTATATCTTCTGGATGCTCAGGGATGCCATTTTTTTCCACATAAGCCGGACTTGCACAGAGTACTAGACGGTACTGAGTCAGAGTTCGTGCTACCAGGCCTATGTTGGGTTTATCCGTAATATGGATGATGACATCGACTTCATCGCCAATGGGGTCGATATAGTGATCGGCCACTTTGAGCTGTAAACTGACCTTGGGATACGCCTCGATAAAGTCGAGAATCATTGGCATCAAAATCTGACGGGAGAGCGCTTTGGGGGCGGCAATTCTCAGTACGCCAGAGACTTCTGATTTGTCTGTTTGCGCCGCAGACACGGCCATTTTGGCCGAATACATCATATCGGCGCAAAGACTATACACTTCTTGTCCCGTTACGCTCAGACGCATCTGACGTGTTGTCCGCTCCAGTAACTTTTCTTCCAGTGTGTTCTCTAGGCGTGTAATCGAACGGCTGACCGAAGAAGGGGAGACGCCAAGTTTCTTCGCCGTTTTAGAAAAGCTGCCAGACTCCACTACGTTGACGAAGATGGCCATTTCCGAGAGCAGTGGAATAAGCTTATTTGTGTCCATGGTGCAAAAATCCTTTGCAATACAGCCATATTGTTTCACTTAAGTTACTTATGGATACTAGTGTAGTCAACAATGAAATCCCACTTATGGAGCGACATTGTGGACAAGTTAACGACTTACTCAGTGATCAATTTTTCAGGTGTTGTGTATCGCCTGATGCGGGTAAGGCTAGGGTTGTCAGGGCATCAAGCCTCTACTGAGAATAAAATCGGTGGGGTGTGAGATGGATACAGATCTGTTTGAACGCCACTTGATGGCGATTGCCGGATTGCTTGAGCATCACCACTACGTTTTCATTAGCGGTCGTCAAATGACTCATATGCTGGAAACGAATGTTGTTGAGGTCATCCGTTTTAAGAAATGTTGGGACAATCTAGAGCTGGATAGGTATATCTCAGGTGGCGCAATGTATCGTCATCGTCGATACGGTCAGTTTACAAAGCGCGCGACGCTTGAGGAGCTTACGCTGCTGCCGCATCAACCCTTCTACCAGCCTACGTGTTTCAACTCGATCAGCGGAGGGATCGAGCGAACTTTTGCCCCGTTGACGCAAACATTTGTTCAGTCACCAGTCCTAAACAAACTCTTACTATTGCTGAGCGTTATTTTTGATTTAGCAGAGAGTAAGCCAACGGATTGGGTGATCGGAGTACATCCTCAACGAATAGTGGCTGAAGGAGTCAATCAGGGGTTATCTACGCCAGAGGGACTTCATCGCAACGGAGTAAGTTATATCGCGTCCATGCTGTTAAAAAGAAACAATGTTGTCGGTGGGGATACGACAGTTACCGATAGCAAACACAATCTGTTGGAGTGCCTCGCCTTAGATAATCCCTTAGATATGGTGTTGGCTGACGATAGACATACCATGCATGAGGTGTCACCCATTACCTCATTATGTCGAGAAAGATGCGCGTACCGGGATGTACTCGTAGTGACCTTTACCAAGATGGAGAATAAATATGACAGCCACAACGGATCAACTGGAAAAAGGAACTTTCAGGCTACCGTTAACTGAATTGATGTTGCTTCTTGTCGCCATATTCTGGGGAACCAGCTATGGTCTGACGAAAAGTGCTCTAGTGTATACCAGTGTTTTGGTATTCATTTCTATCCGTTTTTCGATCACTTTTTTATGTATGCTACCTGTAGTGATTCGAGACTTTCGCCGAGGGTTGAATAAAGACTGGAAGATCGCCCTCCCCACCGGTCTTATCCTGTCGGCGATTTTTTTCTGTGAAGTGTTTGGGGTTTCACAAACCTCAGCATCCAATGCGGCGTTTTTGATCAGTTTGTCGGTGATATTGACGGCATTTTCGGAGCTGGTCATTAATAAGAAAAGAGTTAGCAATACTTTATGGCTACTGACACTCTGTAGTGTTGTAGGTGTACTGCTATTGACCAGTAATCAAGGTATAGAATTATCGCTAAACAGTGGCGATTACTTTATTCTGGCTGCCGCTCTATTACGTGCCTTGATGGTGACATTGACTAAGCGTTTTACTGAAGGTAAAGAGATCACCACCAGTACCTTAACCTCCCTTCAATCTTTGGTTGTTGCTTGTGTGGCTATCGTCTGCGCGGTGACGTATTTGCCCGCCACTGAGTTTGTGATTCCGACCAGTCCTGAATTTTGGATGACAGTGGCATACCTTGTCTTATTCTGTACTCTGTTTGCGTTTTATGTGCAGAACTATGCTGTACGTCGAACTTCGCCAACGCGAGTCTCGCTACTGATGGGAAGCGAGCCATTATTTGGTGCGATTTTCGCAATGGTGTGGTTGCAAGAGTCTTTAACCACTTTGCAAGTGGCTGGTGGGTTACTGATCTTATTCAGTGTCATCGTGACGTCGACCAAAGAAAGCTAGTCCTCTAATATTCAGGAACAAAAATTCAGCGTTGATGACTACTCTATTACATGGTTCCATATTAAAGTAGTCTCCAATAACAAACATAAGGCGTGCAGTGGATGTACGCCTTTCTTCGCTGAGGATGAAAATGACCAAACCGCTGAACGAATGTATTGTGCCTATGTATCCAACGATTCAGGCTTTGGATGTCAATGCGCTTGAACCAGGAGAGCATAAGTTCTGGTTTGCGGTTGCTACGGATGCGATTGGTCATCCACAAACCCTGCCTGTTCGGGTCTTTAAAGGGACCAAGCCGGGTAAACGTATCATGATCACAGCAGGCGTTCATGGCGATGAACAAAACGGTATACTGACTGCGCAGAAGTTAGCTCGCGAACTGGAGGGACAAGAACTTTCGGGGTGCGTGACGATTGTACCTGCGGTTAATTTATCGGGTATTGCTCGCCATAGCCGCGATTTTCATTCCGCTGCGCCAGACAGTTCATCAGCCAACCTCAACCGAGTTTTTCCCGGTAACCCTCATGGTGATGATGCTAGCCGTTATGCGTATAGCCTGTGGGAAAACTTACTAAAACCCAATGCGGATCTCGCTATTGATCTCCACTCTCAAACCAGTGGTAGTGCTTATCCTCTTTATGCTTTTGCCGATTACCGTATTGAAGATGCTATTCGAATGGCACGACTCATCAACCCTGATGTGATTCTCAACGATCCGGGCGATCCTGGCATATTGGAAACGGTTTACAATCGCGCTGATATTCCATCCATTACCATTGAAGTGGGAGTGGGTCGGTACACTGATCTGGAGATGGTTGAACGTGCCACGACAGGTGTGCTCAATGTTTTGCGTTGTTACCAATTGCTTGATGGTGATGTCGCAGAGACAAACAGTGAGTGCGTGGAAGGCAATACGATTACCAGTGTCAGAGCAGAACAAGGGGGATTTGTAATTTGCCATGTTGAGTTGCTGGAAGCGGTCACACTCGGTCAGAAACTCGCGACTCAATACAACAGTTTTGGTGATGAAATACAGACCTACTACTCACCAACAGCGGGTGTGGTCATTAGCCATAACGTGGAATCTGTGCGTGCGCCAGGTTCTCTGGTCGTTCGATTGATCCACTAAGTTGGGGATGATAGTGCCGACTTTCTTCAATTCACTGGATAAGATCATCTTTGCCTCCACTCTGTCACTTTCGTGATCCTAATTCTGAAGTTTACCAATAGTAGAAAATCACCAAGCTGAGTTGAGAGTCCTTTCACAGTTTATTAATCGTTTGAATTTAAGCTACAAAATCACCTGTCTTACTATTCAAAATAAAAACTAGGATTTCTCTATGAAGAAAAAACTCCTTGCCCTCGCTCTTGGTAGCGTCATTTGCTTAGCTTCTGCCCCACACACTTTTGCTGCTAATGATAGAGCAATTGTCTCTGACAGTGACTACGCCCAACTTATCACTAAACGCCAAGTTGTAGACCAACTACTCAATGACGCAGTACAGGCGTTTAAATCCCCAGCCCGTATTTCTCATGCTGGGTTCACCGCCAAAATGCCAAGCAATATGGAAACCGTCACCGACCGTTTACTAGAAGCTTACCAACTGGAACCGTACCGTACTGATTTGCTTATCTCGGCAGCGAATGCGCAGATCTACAACAAGAATGTAGATAAAGCGATTGAGCTATTTGAACAAGCGCTATCCGTTGCGCCACAAGACGTCGACCTGCACGCTTACCTTGCGGTTTGGCAGCGCTTTAACAACAATCAAGCTGAGTCAGAGAAGCACATGGAGACACTCGCTAAGTTAAATGCAGGCAAAGCATCAGACATAAAGCGAATCTTTGCAACCGTTGATCGCGTGTTAGCTACCCCGCTTAAAAAACAAGCCAACAAAGGTCAACTAGGTGATCATGGTGCTATTGTCACTTTAGGTTATGCATTGAACCCAGATGGCTCTATGCATCAGATACTTATCGAGCGCCTAGAAACGACATTACAAATGGCGAAGGACAACCCAGACGCTTTAATTGTGTTGACCGGTGGCGTGCCTAAAAATCATAAGACCGAAGGTAAGCTAATGGCTGACTGGTTAATTGAAAAAGGCATCAAGAAAGAACGAATTATTGAAGAAAATTACGCGACCAGCACGGTGGGTAATGCGCTCTTTAGTAGCTATGCACTAGCGCGCCACAATATTCAACATGCGACTATTATTAGCTCCGCAAGTCACGTTCGCCGTGGTCAAACTCTATTTGAGATTGCTAGTTGGCAGACTGGTCCACAAGACATTACTTTTGATACGGTCAGTTACCCAGACAAGCCACTTAAAGAGCTTGAACAAGCCAGTAACAGTGAACTCCTTGGAATCTATCGCGACGCTTTAAGAACATATGGTATGTGGAGCTATCGTTCATACCCACTTGAATCACGTTAAGCCGCACGGACGCTAAAGAGCCTCTTTCGGCTGGTTTTTTAATGCCCATACGCTTAACGCCACCCCCTTTGATAATGAACTGAGTGAGAAACTCTGCCGCCTGGGGGGAATCTCTTCAATACGCCAATCTTGGTAACCCAGTTCACTCTGAGTTGATTTACTTGAATTGAACACGCGACAGAGGACTTGGTGGCTGCTACTTGCCATTGAACTGTGCTCGATACTGTTGTGGTGACACTCCAACAAGACGACGAAAGTGATGGCGTAAGGTCGTCGCATTTTCAAATCCAGACATGTTCGCGAGTCGCTCGATTGAATGTGCCTCTCCCTCCAACAGTCCTTTTGCGCGCTCGATACGTTGTTGAGTTAGCCACTCTTTAGGCGATAGGTTGAAGCTGGCGCGAAACTTACGGTCAAAAGTGCGTCGTGACATATTGGCTTTGTCAGCTAGGGTGTCAACCGTGATGCTTTTATCAAGCTGACTATTGGCCCAGTCGATTGCGGCTGAAAACTGATTGGGTACTTCTAACATAGGGGTTTCGACGAACTGTGCTTGTCCACCTAAACGGTGAGCCGAGATCACCAGTCGCTTTGCCACTTGATTGGCAATGTTATAGCCGTAGTCGCTACGAATTACAGCGAGGCCAAGGTCGAGTGCTGCCGCGCTTCCCGCAGAACATCCAATGTTGTCGTCAAAGACGTAAAGCACATCTGGCTGATAGTGAACGAGAGGGAATTGCTGGCGAAACTTCTGCTCGTACATCCAATGTGTGGTTGCTGTTTTTCCATCAAGCAAACCTAATCGTGCTAGTAAAAATGAGCCAGAACATAGTGTGAGTACTTGCTTACCTTCTTGTATGAACAAGGTGATCTGTCGGTTGATTCTATCAGGAATCGGGTAATCCCAAGTGGGCCATCCAGGAATGATCAGCGTGTCGTAAGATTGCAGAGACTCAACGTATTGAGCGCGAAACAGCAAGTTTCCAGTGGTCTGAATGTCGCTGTCTTGCAAATTGACAACGTCAGTTTGGTACCAGTTTTCGAACTCAGGTCTTGGTAGAGCAAACAATTCTATCGCACACGACATTTCGAACAGAGTGACATGTGTATGGGCGAGGATCGCGACTTTTTTCATCTTCATTCCTTGAGATAACCAGCTTGGCTGAAAATTAACGATAACTGTCTTTTACGCCAATGTCACCTGCTACGATTTGACGGCAAGATAGTATTGTCATCAATCACACAAGGAGTACGTAATATGTCGAGTGCAGTATCAAGAGTGGCGGCGGCGAACAGCCAAGAGGCGTTGGCTCATTTTGAGCAACGACTAAAGTTTGAAACAGATTGCTGGGATGTGCACCACGCGTTGACCAATGGATTACAGGATTTTGTCTTAGTCGATGTCAGAGCGGAAGTGCTGTTTGAACAAGGACATGTGGACGGGGCGATCAGCATTCCGCATCCAAGGCTCAATGAGAAGCGCTTGGCTGAGTTTCCATCAGAGACGTTGTTTGTTGTCTATTGTGCAGGACCACACTGCAATGGGACGGAAAAAGCAGCGATACGATTGGCTAAGTTAGGACGGCCGGTCAAGAAAATGATTGGTGGTGTTACGGGTTGGCTAGATGAAGGGTTTGAACTCGTTCCCTGCTTGGTTGAACAGCAGTAAACATGCATCCAATGCATAGTGGAATTGACCAAATGTCATTTGAGTCATTGCGCGTCGATCCCTACACTTCGCGCTCTTTGTTAAACCCACGCTGAGAATTTGAATCATGTTTTCTCAATCACTTTTCGCTCAGCTTGTGAGAATGAGCTTGTTGCTAATATTGTCTCTGATTGTTGTTCACCACTCTCCAACTTTGTTGGATCTGTTGGCACAACAAGCCGTTGATAGTGGTTGCCACCAGACATTAGGCGATCAAGCCAGCCATTCTCATGATCATCATCACTAAGGTACTGCGATGAGTATTTTTCGATTTCCCGTTATGGTTTGGCTAGGTGTTGCCATTCTGATTATCTGTCTAGGGATTAGACAATCTTTCGGTATCTTTATGATGCCAATTTCTGAACATTTTCAGACAGGACGCGAATTTTTTAGTTTTGCCATTGCGTTGCAAAACTTATTATTTGGCGTGTTTCAACCGGTTGTTGGCATGGCATCAGATCGATATGGTGCTAAGCGCATCATTATCCTTGGTGCCATCGCCTATGGCTTAGGTTTATACCTGACCTCTATCGCTATGGAGCCTAGCTTGCTTTACCTTTCTCTTGGGGTATTGGTGGGCTTAGGTTTAAGCGCAACCAGTTATGTGATTGTTTTGGGTGCTGTCGCTAAAGTCGTGCCTGCTGAACATGCCGCTAAAGCGTTTGGCCTGACTACGGCGGCGGGTTCATTTGGTATGTTTGCCATGATTCCAGGAGCACAAGCTTTGCTAACGGATTTTGGTTGGCAAGCCGCGCTTCAAGCTTTTGCTCTTTTGTGTAGCACTATGATCGCGTTTGCACTGTTTATGAAAAGCAGTATGCCGAAGCAAGCTACGTCCGTCGGCAGTGTTGAAGAGAATCAGACGCTGAAACAAGCATTGCAAGAGGCGTTTTCTCACAAGGGGTATTGGTTGATCCACCTTGGCTTCTTTGTTTGTGGTTTTCACGTTATGTTTATCGCCACTCACCTGCCAAGCTACCTTGCTGACAAGCAATTACCGGCTTCCGCAGCCGCAATGGCTTTGGCGTATGTGGGTATATTTAACATCTTTGGCTCCTATTTTTGGGGAGTAATGGGTGACCGATTTAATAAGCGTCATGTAATGGCTGCGCTGTACATCATGCGTACCTTGGTGATCGGAGCTTTTGTAACCTTGCCTGTTACTGAACATACTGCCGTTATATTTGGTGGGGCAATTGGCTTTTGTTGGTTGGGAACCGTGCCTTTGACGTCGGGGCTAGTGCGCCAGATCTTTGGAGCCAAATATCTCTCCACCCTGTACGGCTTGGTATTTTTTACTCACCAAGTAGGGAGTTTTTTGGGGGCTTGGGCTGGTGGCCGTATTTACGATTACTACGGCTCCTATGAGCCAATCTGGTGGTCGACTGTGGTATTGGCTTTTGCTGCTGCGCTGATTCATCTGCCAATTAATGATAAGCCAGTACAACGTTATGCCGTTGCGTAATAAATGAAAATAGTGAGTCCGTTTTAATCAAACTTCGATTATGATGGACTCATTCTAATTCTCATCTTTGTTATTTATATGTTCGCTGAATGGGTCTCGTCAGAAGCATTGATTGCTGCTTTTCTTATCTTTTTGGGGTCGTTTGTTCAAACGGCGATAGGATTTGGTTTAGCGATTGTTGCTGCGCCACTGTTGATTTTAGTTTCACCTGATTATGTCCCCGCGCCTATCTGTTTGGTGGCTCTGTTTATTTCAATACTCAATGCACTTAAACATCGTGCGAGTGTCGAGATTGGTGGTCTAAAAATGGCGTTGATAGGGCGAGTTCCGGGGTCTATTGCTGGTGGCGTATTGTTAGTCATGGTGTCCACTGATGTGATGACACTCTGGCTCGGGTTATTGGTGTTGTTCGCGGTGGTGGTGAGCCTGCTCCCATTCCGTATCGAGCCGACGCCAATGCGAATGGGCGTCGCTGGCTTTTTCTCCGGTTTTTTTGGCACGAGTTCAGCGATAGGCGGCCCTCCAATGGCATTATTGCTGCAACATCAGGAAGCGAATCAACTACGAGGCAATCTTTCTGCGTTTTTTGTCTTTAGTTCGTTTATCTCATTGCTTATTCAAATGCCGGCAGGGTTTTTGACACTCCATCACCTCTGGATCAGCGTGCCACTCATCCCAGCGGCTTGGATCGGTTACAAGCTCGCTCAGTTGACGACTCACTCATTGCCAAAAGAGAAAATTCGTTTTGGTGCGCTATTGTTGTGTAGTATCAGCGGCGCAACCGCAGTCTGGCAGGGTTTGTCTTAAACTGTTCATGTTAGGTTAAGGAACGATCCTGATACTGGTCGCTAGTAAGGAAGGCACGTTCAAGCTCATTTTATACACCCTTCCTAGTACTGAAGTACGATGATTGCTCAGTGGCTAAGGTTTTTCACAAAGGAGAGAGTCAGTGTTAAGAACACTTGGAAACATAATTTGGTTCCTGTGCGGTGGTATCGTCATGGGTTTAATGTGGTGGTTTTTTGGATTGCTGGCGTTTATCAGTATTATTGGCATCCCTTGGGGACGAGCGTGTTTCGTTATGGGCAACTTCTCTTTCTTCCCGTTTGGGCAAGAAGCTATCGCTCGTGATGAGCTGACTAATGAGACAGATATAGGTACCAGCCCGTTGGGACTGGTGGGTAATATCATCTGGTTTGTTTTCGCCGGTATTTGGTTGGCGATAGGACATATCATGTCCGCAGTGGCCTGTTTTATTACCATCATTGGTATTCCTTTCGCGCTCCAACACTTAAAGTTGGCGTACATTTCTCTCGCGCCAATTGGTAAAACAGTGGTGCCGAAAGAGCAGGCTGCGTTAGCAAGATACTCTAAGTAGCAATTAGCCTGTTGATGGCGTCATTGAAGAAAAGATCCCTAATGGGATCTTTTCTGTTTTTGGCGATTATTAGGCGAAAAGTCGAACCAGAAACCGCTCAAACTTTATTCATTTAGTGCGGGGGATGAGCTAAGCAAATGATTGCTTAGGTTTTTTTATGGTCAAATCTGAGCAGTGGATACTATCTGTTGCTGCCCAAGCATGAAGAGAGTACACGCATCACGCATCAGGTTGATTGGCTGGTACAGTGAGCGACGATTAATACGCCTTGATACCAAAAGGTTTTAGTTTAGCTGGCAGCACTTCGTCCAGCTTGTCTATCTCATCAGGGAACACCTCTATTAGTGCAAAATGATGCTCCTCATAGATGGCTCTAATTTTATGCTGCTGTTTTTCTGGAGTTGTCGCGTTGTCGTCACCCCAATATTGAAGATAGACTTTTCCGGTTGGCAGATAAAAATCACTCAGTACATCTTGTTCAATCGGTAGCTGACGGTCATAGGCATGGACGACACCATTCATGTAAAGCCAATTATCGATGATCAGTTCTGCTTTAGAGCGCACATAGTGCCCGTCTAGCGTGCGATGCTTAGCTTCGAACTTTTGCCTGAAACTCGACAACGACTTGTCCGTAGCGTGCGCTTGGGCATCTTGCCCTGAGAACTCAATAACTGACTGCCTCAAACGTTTGTTGCGAACAATCGAGTCATGCCAAACGACAAAGTGTTGTTCACGCTCTTTGTCTTCGCGCTGATAACCGCCTACAGTGAGACCAGACGCAGTGACATGCCAGCCATTGTCGCCTTTGGTGATCCAACCCAATTCCTGTAGTAACTGATTGACCTTTTTCGCGCTGAGAGAAAAGCGTTGACCAATTTGGGTGGCGCTCATGGTTTTACCGCTGGTGGCGGTGGAATCGATAAGGAGGTTTTCTGGCCAAACAATAAACTGGCCAAATTTAGTATGATCGATGTACTCACCACCAAATTTAATCCCAAGCTCTGTCAGAACCCAGCCATCATTTGAGCGATTGATATACCCTGCAACTTTAAGGTCGCTAAACAGCTTCTTAGCATCCATTTCACGTTGTTTTGCCAAGGCGGTGGTAGAGATTTTGTCTGACATTCTATTCTCCTTATCATTGATGCTATTGTTAAATCAAAGCCCCGTTTAATCAAGAAGATATAGGAAAATAATAGACTTGCTGTCGACAATGTAGTGCGCTAAAAAGTGTCGGTTAGAGCCTGATGGGAGTTGCACAGAGCCAAGGAGGAGAGTCCCTCCTGACTCACTATTGATAGAGTATCCCGTCAACCATTACGGCCTGGCTTTGGTAGTCGTCATCCAGTATGGTTGCGGCCGCACGGAAATGGGGCTGGAGCATTCCAAGATCGTCGCAATGAAGCGCTTGAGCTGGGTAGGTTGCGGCCATTTTTAACGCTTCTTCTTCGTCAATTCCCCATCGGATGACATTCGCCACAGATTGATCCATGCCAATATGGGCTCCCGCCAAACTGCCTCGACTGTTAACCAGTTTATTGTTAACTACCTTGATCGTTTCTCCATCGAGAACAAACTGATTGGTTTTGCTACCCACTGTCGCCATTGCGTCTGTGACGATCAGCAGTTTCCCTTGTGGCTTCGCCTTGTGAGCAAGCATTACGTTTTGAGGATGAACATGGATCCCATCAGTAATGATCGAGCACCAGCTATGATCTGAGTAGAGTGCTGTACCAACCACGCCCGGCTCGCGACCTTCTAAGGGAGACATTGCATTAAACAGATGGGTAAAACCATTGATAAGCAGCCGTTTTTCATCTGGCAGTTGAGCCGCTTTGGCGTTGCTGTGACCACATGACAGAATAACCTGATGCTCTTTCATCCACAGTAGTGCGGAGCGGTCGATATTTTCTATCGCGGCGGTGACCAGAACCTTGCCTTGTTTAGGCCATTGGAATGATTCGAGTTGCTCTACCGTTGGTGAGTAAAACAAGTTGGCATCGTGCGCCCCTTTCTTCTCTTTATTTAACCACGGCCCCTCTAAATGAACACCCAGTACACCAGCAACCGACTCTTCCATCGCCTGCTGCGTGGCGTTGAGGGCATGTTGAATATTTTCAGGTGTCGAGCTAATGAGTGTTGGCAGTAAATAGGCAGTACCATGTTTTCTATGGGCTTGACATATGGTTGCCATTCCGAGTGTTGTAATGTCATTGTTGAACATCACATCGCCACCACCATTAACTTGTATATCGATAAATCCAGGGGCGATTAAACCCGTCGGGAAATGTTGATGCTCTATTTCATTAGGCAATTCACCAATAGGGAGTATCGAGGCTATCTGGTTTTCCTCCCAGACTAAGGCGCAATTATAGTGGTAGTGATTTCCATCGAAAATTCGTGGTGCAGATATCGCTTTAAGCGTCATGATTTACTCTCCAAACTGAAATGCAGCACCAAGTAAGCAGGCGTCATAATCGCCTTTGGCTGCCACAACAGGCACTTGAAATACCGCTGGACGACGTTTTATCGCTTGATCGACACGAGCAATATAGTTCTTTGCCAGCCCGATGCCGCCCCCTAAGACAATGACATCGAGATCCAAACATGCTTTTAAGTTACAGCATAGTAGTGCAATGGCTCGTGCGCTTTGGTCAATGATCGCTTCGGCGTCGGCATTGGTCTGCGCTTGTTCGAACAGTTCAATGTTTGATACTGGTGAGGAAAAGCGTTGTTCGCTCGCTCTTTGGATAGCGGTTCCGGAAGCGATAGCTTCAACACATCCCATTTGACCACAGCCACATTTAGGGCCGGTTAGAGATACTGACATATGTCCTATATGTCCAGCGAGTCCGGACTGACCTTGATGCAATTTCCCATCGATTATAATCCCACCACCCACTCCGGTTGATACAGTAATGAACGCCATGTTTTTCACTTGATCATCCAACTGAGTATATTCGAACCATGCAGCGGCCTGTGCGTCATTCAGCATTTGAACAGGCAGTCTGACGTGTTTTTCTATAGCCTGAACTAAAGGAAAGGGAGCGGGAAAGGCGAGGGTATCGGGATTAATGGCACTTATTCCCAGCTCAGTCACTAAACCTGTGGTTGAAATCCCGATATTGTCGCACTCTTTTACCCAATCACTGCTGCTCGTGAGTAGAGTGTGGGCAAAGAGATCGACATCGTTGACAAGCGGTGTCGAGATTTGTCTACGCTCAATTAACACGCCTTGTTCAACCAGCCCTAAGGCGATTTTTGTCCCTCCGATGTCGATTGCTAATGTGCGCATTCCTTTGCTCCTGCTGCCTGAGTGGCTGAGTTAAACCATTGAGTGACGATTTCAAGACGAGTGATAGCAGAACCGACCGTCACTGCCGTTGCCCCACACTCAATGGCTTTAGCCGCTAACTCAGGTGTGTTGTATCGTCCTTCTGCCATTGTAAAGAATCCAGCTTGTGAAAACTGTTTGACTAACTGCAAATCTGGTTCTGTTGGTTCAGTCTCTCCAACGTAACCCGATAATGTTGAACCGATTATTTCCACTCCTTGTTGATGAGCCCAAGCACCATCTTCAAAACAAGAACTGTCAGCCATTGCGATACAACCTGAATTTTTGATGGCTTGAGCGATATGTTCTCTGCTTTCAGGACGTGGTCGATCAGTGGCGTCGAATGCGATGATCGTTGCCCCAGCGTTAGCTAAGTCATCAACGTCACTGGCAAAAGGTGTGATGCGGACAGGACTGTCCTGCAAGTCACGTTTCACTATTCCAATAATTGGTACACTGACGGCTGCTGAGACTGCTTTGACATTTTTTACACCCTCGATACGAAATGCTTTAGCCCCGGCTTGTTCAGCTGCAACCGCCATGGCGACGATAAAATCGGTGTTTTCTAAAGGACTGCCTACCACTGGTTGTATCGATACTACGGTTTGACCGAGCAGAGACTGCTTTAATTCATTGATACTTATACTTTTTGTGTTCACAACGGGCCTCGTAACTTGAGTAATGCTAGTGCGGAGTGAAGGAGAAAGAAACCGTCACAATTCGTCCAATCAGTGTGCCAATTGATATGTCTGGCGAATTTTTGTCCGCGATCACATTTTGTAAAAAGTTGATTTGAAAATAATCTTCATGGCAATAATAATCCATAACGAAGATTTTTTTCAAACGAAATAAAAGTTTTTTTTGAAAATGGTGAAACCAGGTATAAATCGTATAAAAAGGGAACAATATGAAAGCCATCAATAAGATTACTCTCGCTCTGCTGGCCCTAAGCTGTGCCACTAGTCTACAAGCCGCTACAACACTGAAAATGGGGATGCAAGCCTCAGTCGGCTCTGTGGAGTACGCTTCAGCTAAACTCTTGGCGGACACCATGGAGGAGATGAGTAAAGGCGAACTGAAACTCGCTCTTTATCCGAGTGCACAGCTTGGTGATGACCGCGCGATGCTACAGCAGTTAAGCATGGGTGATTTGGACATTACTTACGCAGAGTTTGGCCGCATGGGTCTTTGGATTCCACGTGCTGAAGCCGTGACACTGCCTTATGTTGCCCGTGATTTCGAACATTTACGCCGTATGTTCGATTCAGATTTTGGTATTGGAATCCGTGAAGAGATGCTGTCCAAGTTCAACTGGCGCGCTCTCGATACTTGGTACAACGGCACTCGCGAAACCACTTCTAACCGTCCTCTTAATTCAATTGAAGACTTCAAAGGTCTGAAATTACGCGTACCTAATGCTAAGCCAAATCTAAACTACGCTAAGTTGTCTGGTGCATCGCCAACACCAATGGCATTTTCGGAAGTTTACTTAGCCCTTCAAACGAATGCGGTAGATGGTCAGGAAAACCCATTACCAACGATCAAAACCATGAAGTTCTATGAGGTTCAGGGCAACCTTGCCATGACCAATCACATTGTCAATGACCAGATGGTGATCATCTCGGAATCCACTTGGCAAAAACTGTCTGACAAAGAGAAGAAAATTGTCGAAGACGCGGTGATGAAAGCTGGTGAAGCGCATACGGCTTCAGTTAAGAAGCAAGAAGCGGAATTGGTTTCATTCTTTGAAGAGCAAGGGGTTAACGTGACATATCCCGATTTAGCGCCTTTCCGTGAAGCGATGCAGCCACTCTATGCTGAGTTTGAAGATAAGGTGGGTCAGCCTATCGTTAAGAAACTCGCGGCTATGTAAGAGAGTAGCGTTAGCTATTTTCGTTTGTTCGGGCTGGCCGTAAAGGCCAGCCATGGAGCTCAAGATGTTACGTAAGATAATTAATAATATTGAAGAGATCATTACCGTACCTTTGATGGCTGCTTTGCTAGTGGTTCTGACATGGCAGATAGGTACACGCTGGTTGCTCAATGATCCTTCCCTTTGGAGTGAAGAACTCGCCCGGGTTCTGTTTATGTACATGTCGCTGATTGGTTGTGCCATTGCCATTAAACGCAGCACTCATGTCAACATCACTTTCTTTTCAGACAAACTGCCAGAGAAAGCTCGCTTGTGCTTGGTGTTATCGCTTGAGCTCGCGGTTCTGGTGTCGATTTTTGCCATTATTGTATTGGGTTATCAGCACGTTCAGCGCACAGCTTTCTTTGAGTTGATCACGCTTGGAGTGTCGAGCAGTTGGATGAACTACAGCTTGCCAATTGGTGGCGTGTTTATGGTGTTCAGACAGCTGGAGAAAATGGTTGGTATTGGTAAGCAATTGTTCAACTGCAGCCAATCAGTATCTTCCACAGATTCGCAAATAGCTCAGAGGTAGGGATTCCATATGGCGGGTTCAATTTTTGGCTGGCTAGGGCTGCTATTTGCAGGAATGCCAGTAGGTTTTTCTCTTATTTTTGTTGCTTTAGTGTTTTTGGTGTTGACCAACAGCACCGGGATCAACTTCGCGGCTCAGCAGATGCTGGGTGGTATCGATAATTTCACTTTGTTGGCGGTGCCTTTCTTCGTTTTGACGGGGCACTTAATGAACAGCGCCGGCATTACTGAGCGAATTTTCAATTTTGCTAAATCCATGGTCGGTCATATAACAGGTAGCCTTGGTCACGTAAATATCATGGCAAGCTTGTTGTTCTCAGGTATGTCAGGGTCAGCATTGGCAGATGCTGGTGGCCTAGGACAGTTAGAAATAAAATCCATGCGTGATGCAAAATATCACGATGACTTTGCCGGTGGTCTTACGGCGGCTTCTTGTATCATTGGTCCATTAGTTCCCCCTTCTGTCCCTTTGGTGATATACGGAGTGGTATCCAATACGTCCATCGGCGCTTTATTCCTCGCAGGTGCTATTCCCGGTCTATTATGTTGTATTGCGCTAATGACGATGAGTTACTTCATCTGTAAGAAGCGTGGCTATATGACGTTGCCTCGCGCGACTCGAAAAGAGCAGCTGACGTCATTCAAAGAAGCTTTCTTATCACTACTTACTCCGGTAATCATCATTGGCGGTATCTTTTCAGGTAAGTTCACTCCGACGGAAGCCGCGGTAGTCTCTTCTCTGTATGCGCTTTTCCTTGGTACTGTTGTTTACAAGCAGCTTACCCTGGGTGGTTTTGTTGAGATTCTTAAAGAGACGGTAAACACGACTGCAGTTGTCGCTCTAATGGTAATGGGTGTGACTGTATTTGGTTGGATCGTTGCCCGTGAACAGTTACCGCAGATGTTGGCTGATTACTTCCTGACAATCAGTGAAAACCCGTTGGTGCTGCTGCTACTGATCAACTTGCTACTACTATTCCTTGGTACCTTTATCGAGTCATTGGCGCTGTTGCTACTCTTGGTTCCATTCCTTGTTCCGGTTGCTGCGGCGGTTGGTATTGACCCAGTTCACTTTGGTGTAATGGCAATCCTGAACCTGATGATCGGCATTCTTACTCCACCGATGGGCATGGCACTTTACGTGGTATCCCGCGTGGGAGATATCCCATTCCACGTTCTGACTCGCGGTGTTCTACCGTTGCTGGTTCCTCTCTTTATCGTATTGGCGCTTGTTGCTGTATTCCCACAATTTACTCTGCTGTTGCCTGAGCTAATGCTTGGTTACGGACAGTGATGACAATTTGAAGTTAAGGTAATTAAGATGAAAAAACTAACTGGCCTGATTGCTGCTCCACACACTCCTTTTACCGTGGACAACAAGGTGAACTTTGCTGCAATTGATCAAATTGCTCAACTGTTAATTGAGCAAGGGGTAAAGGGCGCTTACGTTTGTGGTACTACCGGCGAAGGCATACACTGTTCAGTTGAAGAACGAAAAGCGATCGCAGAACGTTGGGTTAAAGCGGCAGATGGCAAACTTGACCTGATTCTGCACACCGGCGCTTTAAGTATCGTTGATTCCATTAACTTAACAGAGCATGCTGAAACACTGGATATTTTGGCGACCTCGGCGATTGGGCCTTGTTTCTTTAAACCTAGTAGCGTCGATGATTTGGTCGACTATTGCGCTCAGATAGCGGCGGCGGCACCTTCAAAGGGCTTTTATTACTACCACTCGGGTATGTCAGGGGTAAATCTGGATCTTGAGCAGTTCCTGATTAAAGGTGAACAAAGGATCCCAAATTTATCTGGTGCCAAGTTTAATAATGTCGACCTTTACGAGTATCAACGTTGTGTCCGTGTTTCTGGTGGAAAATTTGACATCCCATTCGGTGTCGATGAGTTCTTGCCTGCGGGTTTGGCGGTTGGTGCAGTCGGTGCCGTGGGCAGCACCTATAACTACGCTGCGCCGCTTTACCTCAAGATTATTGAAGCATTTAACCAAGGTAAGCATGACGAAGTGGCGGCATTGATGGATAAAGTTATCGCCATCATTCGTGTTTTGGTTGAATACGGCGGCGTTGCTGCAGGTAAAGTCGCGATGCAGCTGCATGGCATCGATGCCGGAGATCCTCGCCAGCCGATCCGCTCTTTAACTGCCAACCAAAAAGCAGACGTAAGCTCTAAGTTACGCGACGCTGACTTCATCTAAAAAAATAATAGGGAGGTTCGCCTCCCTACTTTGTCTTAATCATCTGGAGATTATTATGCAGGGGATCTATCTTCCTTTGATGACGCCGTTTTCTAGTCAAGGCGAGCTTCAACTTGAGAAAATACCAGCGATGGTCGAACATCATATCCGCCAAGGAGTGAACGGATTCTATATAGGAGGAAGTTCGGCTGAGTGCTTTATGATGAGCGTGCAAGAGCGGCAACAAGTACTGGAAGCGGTTGCCAATGCAAACCAAGGGCGTGTGGCTTTGATTGCTCATGTTGGGGCGATTGCATTGTATGAAGTTAAAGCCTTGATTGATCGCGCTGTGGCTTGTGAATATGATGCGATCTCTGCGACACCACCGTTCTACTACGGCTTTGGTAAGGCAGAGGTTGAACACTATTATCGCACCATTGCTGGATATTCCCGTCTGCCTTTGTTGCTCTACAATATTCCGGGTACAACAGGCGTTAACTTCAGCCACCAAGAACTGATTGATTTGTCGAAGCTTGATAATGTTATCGGTATTAAACATACCACCAACGATATGTTTTTTATTGAACGCTTGCGCCATTGCTTACCAGATAGCTG
Organism: Vibrio sp. M260112; assembly: GCF_036533775.1. Classification (NCBI taxonomy): domain Bacteria; kingdom Pseudomonadati; phylum Pseudomonadota; class Gammaproteobacteria; order Vibrionales; family Vibrionaceae; genus Vibrio; species Vibrio sp. M260112. The sequence continues at coordinate 65,671 of NZ_JATABH010000009.1, forward strand.
TATCTTTCATGGCGAAGACACTATGCTGGTGAATGGTTTGCAAATGGGAGCCAGTGGCGGCATTGGTAGCACCTACAACGTAATGTCGAAACAGTATGTCGAGATCTATCAAGCGATGTGTGCAGGCCAAGTCACACAGGCGATGGCGGTACAGAGACGAGTCAATCGTATGACGGAAGTTTTACTCGAGGTCGGTGTTTATCAGGGCATAAAATATGCGATGGGTGAACTGGGTGTTGATTACGGAGTATGCCGTGAACCATTTCTACCCCTTGATGGGGCCAGCAAACAAAAAATAACCGATGCAATTGAAAGGTTTGATTTCAATTAGCTTATCGCGAGATAACACGATTCTTGGTGTTCAAGAGGCACTGAGTTTGATACTTTTATCCTAGCCAAATAAATCTGAAGAGGCCGTAGTGAATTCGCCTAAAAATCTACTGGTTCGATTACGTTCAAACATCGAACCTTTGAGTAAAAAATTGACACTGGTTGCGGATTACGTACTTGAAAATGCACATGATGTACAGTTTCAGACCATTACTGAGCTTGCTCGTAATACCCAAACAAGCGAAGCGACGGTTGTACGTCTGTGTCGTGATTTGGGATATAAGGGCTATTCTGATTTCAGAATGGCGCTTGCTGTCGACCTCAGTCAGACCGCAAGCCAAAATCAGCCTCAAATGGAGGGGGATATCTGTGATATTTCGGCTCAAAGTGCCGTTGATAGTTTGCAAGATACTGCCAAGCTGATTGATCGTAAATCATTGAGTCGTATCTGCGAACTGGTCCATAAGGCTCAGTTTATTGGCTGTGTTGGTGTGGGTGCATCGAGCATAGTGGGGCGCTACCTAGCGTATCGATTGGTACGTATTGGTAAGAAAGCCATCATGTATGAAGATACGCATTTAGCGGCGATGAGTGCAGGTCGCAGCAGTGCGGGCGATTTGTGGTTCTCGGTATCAAGCTCTGGTTCAACCAAAGAAGTGATCCATGCCGCCAGTCAGGCACATCGTCGTAATGTTCCTGTTGTCTCTTTAACAAATATCAGCCATAGCCCGTTGTCGGCAATATCTGATGAGTTGCTTGTAGCAGCACGACCAGAAGGCCCACTCACTGGAGGGGCGTTTGCTTCAAAAGTTGGCGCTTTGCTGTTGGTTGATGCGCTGATTAATACTTTGATTGATAGCTATCCCGAATATACTGAGTCGGTATTGGAAACGGCTGAAGTTGTTCTTCCGTTGATGAACAGTTAGTATCTTTCTGATATTAAACAACTAATTTTAAAGCTCACTATTTTGTGGGCTTTTATTTTTTCATTTGGTGAAAATATTTTTCATTAATCAATAATGTGTTCGATATATAACCAATGTTGGCCAGAGGCTTGGCTAATTTGTCACTCGCTGACGCAGCCAGTTCGGCGACCATCGATAAGGAAATAACAATAATGAATATTAGAAATCATCTCTTTTGATTAGCGGGGAAATAAAACCTGGGCTAAGAACCGCTGAAGTGAAGCAGTATCAGTTTACCCAAATGCAACCATGGCAAAGTATGCACGAGCTTCCTGCGCCTAGGTCAGGGAAGGTTCAGGAGGGGGTTGCCGGAGCGTTTTCGGGACGAAGTAATGGTGTGATTATTGTGGCTGGCGGAGCCAACTTCCACGGGGCAAAAGCAGCGTTTGAAAATGGCAATATGTTTGCTCATAACGGTTTTGGCAAAGCATTTAACCCAGAGATGTATGTCCATAAGGATGGCCTATGGCAAGAAGTTAATGGTCTTCCTCAAGGTATCGCCTACGGGGCGTATTTTGTAGGTAGCCAGAATAACTTCAACAACCACCAATGGTATACGCATAAAGGGTAAACGAAGCACTACAGCAATAGTATCTAGCGTTTTGACGGTATCAATTGGCACAGCGAGAGAGCCTTGTCCCAAGGTGTTGCTTATGGTGTCTCTGTCTCCACGGGTGATACGTTCTATCTCCTAGGTGGTGAAAGTAAGTTGGGAGAGGCGCAAACTCGTTGCTATGCGTTGAGCTGTCAGTAGTGAGACTTTATTGAAAATTGAGGGCAGGTGTAAAGTACGGCTGCCCTTCTTCAATACCAACACGCTTTGTTGATATTAATCAGTTAGTTAATGGCTCACTATGTTGCTCAGAGCGTCAGTCAGACTTTCGCTTCCGCATAATAAACACATATAACCCACCGACTAACAGCCCCCAAAGTGTCGAGCTAATACCAAGTAGACTCATTCCTGAAAGAGTAACCAAGAAGGTTAATAGGGCTGGTTCACGTAGATCGTCACTCTGAAACGCAGTTTGCAAACACATCAGTAATGTACCGAGTAGGGCGAAGCCCGCCAGCATATGTGTAATCTGTAAAGGCAGTGAGACGAATAGTGCGACAACGGAGGAGGCGAGTATCCCAGCGACCAAATAGAAACCTCCAGCCCACAACACTGTTTTATAGCGCACATTTTTATCTCTATCGACGTCTTCAGTCATACAGAGTGCGGCTGAAATAGCCGCGAGATTGAGACTGAATCCACCAAATGGAGCCGATAGGAGATTGGTTATCCCAGTACCGAGCAGTATGGGTTTGACCGGCGCAACTTCTCATCATGGCGATACCCGGCAAATTTTGTGAGAGCATGGTGTACTTAGGCACAAAACGTTTGCTGACAATATAAGCCGAAAACATTGCTCCAAAGATGATAGGCATGGTCATGACAGGCTCAAATGCTTTCACACAGAAAGGCAGTAAGATTGCCGCCAACATTGCGGTTGCGAGTGGAGAAGGAATACGTTGCAGTGCTTTGGAAAGGGGCGAAATTAAACCAGTTACAAATATCAGTAGTCCGGTTACAGCAAAGGTCGCGACTAGCGCTGGTAACGAATATTGCGACGCGGAACTGACCAATATCGCCGCTTCAGGTATCGACCAAGCCATTAAGATTGGCATTTTGTAATACCAAGAGTAACCGATGGATGTTACTCCCATTGTGATTCCACTCTCTAAGGTAAGCTATGCCGTGCGTCATAACGCACAATAGGAGTTGTATTAATGAAAGAGACGATTTTTAAGTCGCAAATTGCCAATCATTTAAAGTCGGAAAGAAAAAAGAAAAAGCTGAGCTTAGATGCAACGGCCAAGCTGACTGATGTATCTAAGGCAATGCTAGGTCAAATAGAAAGGGAAGAATCAAGCCCTACGATTGCCACTCTTTGGAAAATTGCGAGTGGTTTGGAGACCTCTTTTTCGGCTTTTTTGCCAACGATCCTAATTTGCAGTCACCGGATAGGGTGTTTCCTGAAGATCCGCGTATGAAGGTAAAAACGTTGTTCCCATACAAAGAAGATACCGGTCTTGAAGTATTCGAGATTACTTTGTCCCAACATCATCAACAGATGTCTGATGCACACAGTGCTGGAGTCGTTGAGCATGTACATGTAATCAAAGGTGAAGCGAGGATTTACTTCGATCAAGAATGGCATTCGCTCAAGGAAGGCGAAAGCTTACGCTTTTACAGCGATCAACCTCACGGGTATCAAGCGGTAACGGAATCCATGGTATTCCACAATATTGTCTGTTATCCGAAGTAATAAAAAAGGGACATCAATGATGTCCCTATATTGGTCAGTTGGATCAATTAAAGCTCATCCGCGTATTCTTCGGCGAATGCACGAACTTTCTTACTCCATGCTTCAACAGAAAGCATCACTAGCTGTTGTTTGTATTTAACATTCCCAGACAGCCCAAGTACACGGCAAATCCATGCATGGTAATCTGAATAGAGACTAGGACGGAAACCGTAACCAACAGCAGTATCTAGCTGCTTACTTAACGCATCTAACAGGATTTCATCTTGTGGATAATCTCGATAAATGCGCTTCACGGATCTTGTGTTTAACCAAAGATCTTTAGCAATAGTCATGTTGTAAAGTTGGTGACGCTGCCAGTCCAAATTAATCTCAGAGGGAAGTGGTAGGTGAATTTGATATGCTTGGAGGTAGCGAACATTTAACTCTTTTATGTTGTCTTGCGCGTAATCACGTAGGTTTTGAGAAAAACCATTTTTGGCAACTTCCTTAAGAGTATTTTCGTAAGAAATTAGTCCTGATAGAGCAATAGTCTTAATCTGCTCCTTAATTTCTTTATAATCATCGCCTGATAGATTGTTTTTATAGCGACTTAAAATTGAGTTTCTAATAGTGTCAAACAGCTCTGCTTGGTTTAACCATTGTTCTTGGATTTCTTCGTACCCGTCCATTCTTTCATCGAAGTTAGGGCTGGTTATTTTAGCTAACAAAGGTTCAGTGACTGAGTCAGGGATATATGAGCGATCCATCTCTGCTTGTGGCCTTTCACTCAGCTTGTTGATTTTTTCAATTATTAGCTGAGAGGAAGATTCGATCTCCTTGTCGAGTTTCTTATAGCCTGAATACGGTGGGATTCGCTCTTTAAGCTGTTTAGCCACGTCGATAGCCATGCTAACTGAAAAGCCTGCGTCTCTTTTATATGTGTCTTGATTGAAAAACTGTTTGATGTAGTAGAATCCATTAATTGTTCTTTCTCTTGTGAACAATATTGAAACCAATTCATCATTTTGTTTTGTATAGATACGATAAAAGGCTCTTGGTGAAGCTACCTCATCAATTGGGAAGGGGGTATCTTCACCTACGAATATTCTCCGGTAGTCGACGAAGACGTATAGTGGTATAGCGTTAGGATCGCCTTCCGTAGCTAACATACCTTGTGCTTCTAATGCAGATTTGAACACCAGCGACATGAGCTCTGTCGTTTGCTCATCATCAAGAAATCTAGGGAAATTTAGTCGCTGGACCAAATCTAAATTGAATTCCTTTACCTCAAACTGCGCGCCTTGAGGTACGTTAAATTGTTTTACTTTCGGGCTAGATGAACAGCCTGAGATAAATAACATTACTATCAACGAAAACAATGCCAACGACGTTTTTCTATACAACATATAATTCTCCTTTATTGTAGGTGTTTGATGTTATTTGTCTTAGTAATGAGAATCTATGCAATAGGTCAAACTTTGAGATAATTTCAATTATTTATGCAAGGTTTGTGTTGAGATTTTCTTGTGAAATGTGAAATGAAATAAGCGGGACAGACACAATAAGCGGAAGGAGATGGCAAGTTCTTCTTTGACCAACAGTGGCACGCGCTTAAAGCTGGGGAAAGTTACCGTTTCTACAGTGATCAACCCCACGGGTATCAAGCGGTAACGGAATCCATGGTATTCCACAATATTGTCTGCTATCCGAAGTAGTTGATTGGCGCTCAAAATGAGAAGCAACTGGATAACCTGTATCCAGTTATTAGTCTTGGTCTTAAAAAACACCATTTGAGTTAGCAATCTCTCCACCACTAATGAGCGAGTACACTCTCATCGAAAAATCAAGCGCTTGAATCGAGTCCCAATGCTCGACGATTCGACCATCTTGAATACGCCACGTGTCGATGATGTTCATCCATTTCTGGTCGTTCCCTCGATCCTCTTTATCTAATGTGGCATGAGAATGGAAGATGACAGACACATTTATGAGGTATTGAAAGTGACAACGAAGCAAAAAAGACGTGTGCTTCACAACAATAGCGATTGCGCTGTACGCAATGTGGTTGCGCAGATTGGTGACAAATGGTCGATGTTAATTCTGTTTGCCCTTGTCGATGGTCCTGAGCGATTTAATGCGCTTAAGTCGAGAATAGAAGGGATCTCACAACGAATGCTCACTCAAACGTTACGTGACTTAGAGCGAGAAGGTTACGTCAATCGAACCGTGTATCCAGAAGTACCAGTTCGAGTTGAGTATCAGCTAACCGAGCTAGGGAGAGATCTGGTTAAGCCACTATACCAGCTAGTTTGTTGGGCAGACCAACATAGAGATGAGATCAATCAGGCACGCAAAGCTTATGATCAACAAAACGAGTCATTTTCCCAAGGGTAACCCTTGGGCTTTATGTTTGGTGGTCAACAAACACTAAAACGTATTCAGCACCACTTGATTGCGGCCAAAGCCTTTGGCTTGATACAAGGCTTTATCGGCTCGGCTTATTGTACTGTGTGAACTAATTTGGCTGTCGGTGATACCAATGCTAATGGTATAGCTGATATCAGACTCATCCAGTTCTACGCGTGACTGTTCCACCATCTGACGTAGCAGTTCACATTGCTCATAGGCGTGGTTTTCATCATTGGCATGAAACAAAATACAGAATTCCTCGCCACCATATCGAGACAGGCTGAGTGAACCTGGCTTTGGAAAACAACGCCTCATTAAATCGGCGGTATGATAAATGACCTTGTCACCGCCTAAGTGACCGATGTTGTCATTGATGGTTTTAAAATGGTCGATATCAATCATCGCAAGGTACAAACCATGACGCTCAATGTTTTGTTCAATGTGCTCCGTCAGCGCCAACTTGTTGTCTAGGTGTGTCATCACATCACTATTTCGTAGCTGTTGGTGAAGTATTAGGTTAGACAAGGCGATTTCAGAGTAATCTCTGATCATGGTCAGTATCGTGCGGTAGGTTGGTATATTGGCATTGATGTACATCACTGCGATTAAGTTGTCTTTGTCAAACAACGGGATCGTATAGTGTCGAGACGTGATGTGCAGTTTCTTTGCAAGTGGATCGACATATTGCCTTGTCGTGTAACTCATCGAACTCGGAGAAAAGCGCTTAGCCAGAGTAGAGTCAGTCAGCACGACTTTTGTATTGCCATGATAGTCTATCGTGGTGAAGTGTCCGTAGTCCGAATCATAAAAACATAGTTGCATTCCTTTGTGGTGACAGAAACGATCCAGCACGGCTTTTAAATAGCGTTTAAAGTCCGCCAAATTTTCTCGGTTATTCAATTGTGCAAGACTTTTGTTAAGTTGATACGTGAGATAGTTAATCGCGACTGCTAACAGCATTAGTGAGGCAATAACAATAGCAGACAGCGCAAACTGATAAGAAGTGGCTAAGATATTGGCTCGATCGGTACCTGCGATAAATACCCAGTTATGTTGATTATCAGCACTAAAGACGGACATCTTATACTGACCTTGGTAATAATATTCATGCTTGCCGAAATAGAGCCCACTACTGATCAACTCGCTAATGCCAGCAAGGTAACTGATTGATGGTGTACCTAGTCGCTTTGGATCTGGGTGGAAAACCAGCCTTCCGCTAACGGCGTCAACGACAAACACATATCCACTGTCTAATGTCCGCAGAGCACGCAAACTTTGTGTGGCAGATTTGAGGTCAAATTCTATCCAAATTTCGCGGTACTCATCCGGTATATACCTGACGGCAAATACCCATTGATTGGACGCTTTAGGGTAGATAGAGGACACGGTGAATTTTGTAGAGATTTCATCCAGCGGTTGCCAAACGATATCCGAGTGTTGCTCTGAATAAGTCGCTTTGTGCTGTATTGATTGATATTTGGTGTGCTGCTTATTTCTGTAAATGATATCACTGTAAGCTGGGGTATATTTGAGAATACGTTGAGCTGTAGAGACAAAATCCTCCTCGTTAGACGAATCCGCTAAGAGAAACAGTTTACTGGAGGCTGCTTCGAGTTGTGAAGATACTAAGTCGGAAGCGGTTTTTATATTCACAAATGATTGCTGGTAAGCATTGTATTCCGACTGTTTAAGTTGCTGAAAAGCAGCATAGACCATACCTATAACTAATAGAATGATGTACGGTCTTAAGGTTCGAATTACCAACTTGGGTAATGCCATGGATTGCCAACTGATGTTTTAGGGGAACGGATGATGGCCGATAGTTTAAACTGATTTAATATTCACATCAATCAACACAAGTCCAGATTTTTTGTAGGAAAAGTGTTAAAAATTAGCGACATATCACTATATCGCTAGATTGATCATCAGGCTTTTAAGTGGAAGATGGCTAAAGATGCAGGGGCTACCAAAGCTTGTTTATGATCTATGGTTTGATGGAGCTCGTGTGAGTCGGTATTGCACACCATTACCCACTCTTTGCCATTAGTCTCTGGAAGCGTAAATCGAGCGGGCGCATTGGTTTGGTTGATACAGTAGAACAACTCATCACCATGTTTGCCAATGCCCAGATGCAAGGCGACTGAACTGAGGCGATTCCAATCATCGTGTTCCATGAAACTGCCATCAATTCTGCGCCAGAAAATACGGTTGTTATTGCGTTTTGCACCACTGAAAGCACGAATAAATGGCACCATATATTGCTGGCGAGCTTTTACCATATCGGCTAACCACGACTTGAAACTCTCTTTGTCTGGGGTTGTATGCCAGTTAATCCAGCTTAACTCGTTATCCTGACAATACGCGTTGTTGTTGCCATTTTGAGTATGGGAAAGAACGTCGGCGGTCAGAATATGTGGAATACCAAAAGCAAACAGTAGGCTGGCCATAAAGTTACGCTTCTGCTTTTCACGCTTCTCTATGATCACCGGATTGTCGCTCTTACCTTCAACACCATAGTTATCCGAACGGTTGTCACCGTGTCCATCACGGTTCTGCTCCCCATTGGCCTCATTGTGCTTGTGCTTGTATGAGACAAGATCTTGCATACAGAAGCCGTCGTGATAAGTAATGTAATTAACCGTCAATTTGTATGGCCAGTTAGCCGCACTGTAGAGATCTCGCGACCCCATAATTCGAGTGGCAAACTCCTTTAGAAATCCTTGATCACCGCGCCAAAAGCTGCGCGTGATATCGCGCAAACGGTCATTACATTCATTCCAACCAAACGGAAAGTTTCCTACCTGATAACCGTTAGGACCAATATCCCAAGGCTCTGCGATCAGTTTTACTTCTTTCAGGATCGGGTCTTGAGCGACGGCTTTAAAGAACGCAGCTTCAGGGCTAAAGTGTTCACCGTTGCGACCGAGTGTGGCGGCTAGATCAAAGCGGAATCCGTCGATTTTATATTCGCTAACCCAATAGCGCAGGGTATCCATGACCAGATTCAAACTTGCCTGATAGGATAAATCGAGTGTATTACCACAGCCTGTATAGTTAGCGTAGTGATCGCCCTGTTTGAAGTAATATCGCTTGTCTAAAGCTTTTAAGTTAAAGATTGGGCCATCAGCGCCACCTTCGGCGGTGTGGTTATAGACCACATCAAGAATCACTTCGATACCGTTTCGATGCAATTCACGGATAGCCGTTTTTAGTTCCGTGACAGCATCGTGAGCCGCATATCTAGGGTCTGGCACCATGAATAGGTAAGGGTTATATCCCCAGTAATTGACCTTATCCATGTTCAACAGGTGTGGCTCGTGCATGCAGGCGGCGACAGGGAGTAGCTGGAGTGTATTGATGTTCTGTTGTTTATAGAAATCGAGCATCGCATCACTGACTAAGCCCAGATAGCGCCCTTTGTGACGCTCTTCGACTTGTGGATGCAGCTTTGATACGCCTTTTACGTGCGTTTCAAACAGGACCATTTCGTCACGAGGTCTGCGTGGGCTCTCCACTCCCTGCCAGTCAAAACTGTCATCGACAACCACACATTTTGCCAGAGCAAAGCTCTGTTCGCTGTTGAATGGCACTTGATAAAACAGTGGTTTTTCTAAGCCTTTGGCATACGGATCTGAAATCAGATGTGGCTTACCGTTGCGCTGCACCACATACGCATACTTTTGGCCTTTGCGAATGTGCGGAACAAAGGTGAAGCGTATGCCCGCGTACTCTCCGTCCAAAGGATAGGTGGTGATCTGATCCTTTTCATCAAACAGCGCAAGCTGAATAGATTTCGCATCAGGAGCAAAGATAGAGAAATTACATCCTTCGGTGCTAAGGGTGGCACCTAGAGGATAGGGACGGGAGCACTGCATCATCATGACTTATTAAAATATTTTATTGTTTGATCTTTAGTAAATAGTTTTGCAATGAATTGGTCAAGCGCCTCTGACAAAAATAATAATTGTAATTTTATTTCATAATTATGACGCTCTGGCGTGGTTAAGTGAGCTATCTAACATTTGGCGCGAGATATTTTTGTCAGAAAGTTATTTCTCACCCTAATTTTTGTGATTGAAGCCTAAAAAACATTGTCCGGTATGATTTCTCATCCTTTCTCATCCCCCCTAACTATTTTTCATCTGGATGAGTTGCCATTTCTACTCCCCCGTTAATCTTGCAGCAGTTGAAACAAACGGGGACAAGGCCTCTAGCCTGACTCCCATTTTACCTCTCTTTTATTAACAATCTGTTTCTGCCTTTACAGAGTGAGCCAAGAAGAGAGCCAAAGAATAATAATCCCTAAATGGAGTTAAGAATGAAAAAAGTAAGTTTAATTGCTGCTGCAGTGGCGACGACTTTATCTGCTGGCGCATTCGCAGCCGACGTGGACTTCCATGGTTATGCGCGTGGTGGTGTAGGTCTGAGCGGTGAAGGTTCTCATGTCACTTATGAAAAGAATAAAGTAGGCCGTCTAGGCAATGAAGACGACCTATATGCAGAAATTGGTCTTAACGCTGAGTTGTACAACAAAGACGACGTAACGTTCAACCTAGAAACATTGGTTGCATACGGTCAGGCTGGTAACAATAACTGGGAAGGCAATTCTAACGCTCTGCGTGTTATGAATGTTCAAGCTAAAGGCCTTTTCGAATCAGATAAAGAAGCTGTACTTTGGGCTGGTCAACGTTACTACCAACGTAAAGATATCCATATCACAGACTTCTACTTCCTAGACACGTCTGGTGGTGCTGGTGGCGGTATCGAAAATCTGTCAGTTGGCGGCGGTAAACTATCTGTAGCTGTAATGCATGATGATGGTAGCCAAAAGGTTGATGATGGTTTTGAAAGCGTACTTACTGATGCTGGCTCAAAAGCATTTGCAAACTGTAAAGGTGACAAAGCTTGTGAGCTTGCAATTGAGGGTGATGCTAACAACTACAAAACAGTTGCTAAGACGAAAGATGAAACCGTTTCTGGCTACACATTGGACCTTCGTTACGCAGGTATCAACTTGTGGGAAAATGCTAACCTAGAGCTAGCGGTTGCTTACGATTTTGCTTCTGAAGCGAAGAACCAAAATGTTCAAGCTGATGATGGCGTTCTTTTAACTGCGGTGATTGGTCAAGGTTTATCTAACGGCTTCAACCAGACTGTTCTTCAGTACGGTACTGCATCATACGGTAAGCAAATGGCTACGTACGGTGGCGGTGGTTGGTATGACCGCAAAGGTGGAAACAACGATGCTGATGGTTTCCGTATCATCAACTGGGGTGTAACAGGTCTAGGTGAGTCATGGGAACTAGGTCACGTAGTAATGTACGCTCAAGCATCTGATACTAACGATGGTGATATCACAGCTTACAATGCGGTTGTTCGTCCAGTGTACAAATGGGATGAAAACATGAAAACTGTATTTGAAGCAGGTTACTTCGCTGATGAAACTAAGAAAAGCGGAACAACCACAGACGCATCAGGTTCTAAGTTGACTGTTGCTCAAGCATGGTCTGCAGGCTCTAGCTTCTGGGCTCGTCCTGAAATCCGTGTTTACGGTTCTTACTTCATGGATCATGAAGCAGACAGCTTTGCAAAAGGGACTGACGATTCTGAGTTCAGCGTTGGTATTCAAATGGAAGCTTGGTGGTAAGATAGTTTCCGAGTCCTATAAGTCCTAAGTAATAGCCGGCTTACTTAAGTCGGCTTTTTTCGTTCAGTGGAGAGGTTTAGATGAAGCATTTAGTTCTAGGCTGCGCAATTAGTATGGCTCTGTTAGGCTGTACGGCAACAGAAACGGTTGTATTTGATACTCAAAATGTATCTCAAGTCGCTGAATCTTATTCAGAGATAGAATGGGTTAAAGTTGAGCCAACCAAGCGAATTAACTTCTCAATTGATGAAAAGAACCAGAATTATCAATTTCCTACGGGTATGAGTCCAATAGCGGCTTTCGATATTAATACTCAAGGAAAAGAACTTGAACTCGAAATTATTAGCCATTTCAAAAAGAGTGTTTTCTATCCAAATGCTCTGCTTTTGAATGAAAATAACCAAGTATTAAAAGCATTCAGCACAGAAGATTTCGAGTATAAACATGCCTACGGTTTAGAAGGCGATAGACTGACCACAGAGATCACTATCCAGCCAGTAGGGCAGCAACGCGTTAAGTTACTAATTTACACTACTCCTGAGTTGACCAAAGGAAAGTCGGAAATCCTTCATCCCGTTAAGCTTGATGCGATTGCACGTGGCAACTACCCACCAGACGTTCCAAACCCTATCACTCCTCATGCTCAGCATGGGCTATTGAGTATTGTCGCGAAAGTTGACAGTGCAGTTGTTGTTGAAGAACCATTGACTGTTTCCAGCACGGATACTGCCCAACAGAAGTTCAAAGGCGAGTTAGCTGCTCAAGAGAAACAGAGCACGGCGACTCGCTCGGTTGTTGCTTCAAGTGATGCCTCATTGTCGCTTTCGGTTGAACAGCAGCAGTTTTATCTGACTAGTATCGAAAACGCGGTGAAAGTTGGCATGTTAGACAAAGCACTTGCGCTACTCGAAGAAGCAAAGGCTCTCAATGTTGAAGGTGCTCAGCAAGTCTTTATTAAAGCCGTTAACGATAAATAGATACTGCTTAACTTAATTGCCAATCAGCCCCTCAAGCACTATGTTTGAGGGGCTTTTTGGGATTTCAATGAATATGATATTTAATGTTCGTAATATTAATGGCTTAGTATTTTCTTTCGGTTGTTCATTGATATATGTCCCCAGGGCGAGCGCATGAGTTGAATTAATGTTAAAGTTCACAAATCATTAACCGTGAGATGGTTGTGTGAAGGTGCTTTTCTTTTATCCCTGTTTGTTTCTTGACCGCATAAATCTCGACTTACGCTGCTCAACTCTTAGCAAGTTAACAAAGAGAGTGGTTTTCGTTTACAAATTATCTACTCATGCGGTTACCCTGGGTATATACTCGGTAGTATAACTTTGGAAGTAGAAGATGACTAAATTTATCAGAATTATGGTGGGGCTTACTCTTGGATCTATTATATTATTTATAGTAGCGATAATTAATTACCATATGCAGACTCAGTCTGCCGTATATGTTGATGAATTAGGAATAACTAGATTGGAAGACTATCCATCTGCAATATTTGTGGGTGGCAAAGCTTTTGGGTGGTTTGTTGAGCAAGTGCCAGCACAAAACGCAGTTATTGTTAATGTCTTTTCAGAAAGCGGTAATTTTCAAGGACGCTATGAACTATTGCTTTCAGAGTCAAAACATAGCATATTAACTGTGAGTGATATCATTTTTTTTAATGACGGTATATTTACGCTTTCTGATGGAAGTTTCGTAAATAGCCGACAGATATCAAGATAGTTTTGTTATTAAATAATCCTCGGTCTTTCTTGTGCTTCAAATAATAATCCAGTGTCAAGGTATCTATTTTTTCTTGGATTTAAGTACGCAGTGCGATACCTCTGAACATAAAAACAGTAGGTGTGAAGTAAGCTTTCACCAGCAGCGTGTTGACTAAGTGCTTAGGTAAAAACTCTTTTGTTGACCTAAGCGTCATTAATAATGGGCAGTGGTTCTGATATTTTTACCTAAATCGTTTTTTTATTAGCCACTTAGACTAGAATAGCCTTTCTCTCAAAAATATCAGTCAGGGATGGTGACATGAGTTCAGTAAAGCTTGGAGAATCTTTGGTCCAACCGACCAAAATATTGTGTGTTGGTCGAAACTATCTAGAACATATCCAAGAGTTGAATAACGCCATTCCAGATCAAATGGTGGTGTTTTCCAAGCCGCCAAGCTCGATAACGACCCAACTACAATCCTTTCACCAAGAACCGCTCCATTACGAAGGTGAAATCTGCTTTCTTGTTTCAGAGGGCAGATTATCGGCTGTTGGTGTAGGTCTTGATCTAACAAAGCGAGAGTTGCAATCGAGACTCAAGTCGAAGGGATTACCGTGGGAACGGGCGAAAGCGTTTGATGGCTCCGCGTTGTTTAGCCGTTTTATTCCTCTTGAAGGACTAAAAATTGAACAGTTAGAAATTGAGCTATTTATAAACTGCGTAAGAGTGCAAAAAGGTTCAGTGACGCAGATGATGTACTCTCCACAAACGATAGTCGATGAGCTCTCTACTTTTACCACGTTGTGCGATGGCGACATTATTATGACCGGTACGCCACAAGGGGTTGGTGAGGTACATCCATCCGATGTATTTTTGGCAAGATTAAAAGAAGCAGACAAAACCTTGATTGAAATAGAGTGGGTTGCGCACTAAAAAGCACGTTACTTTACCCCTAGGACACGGACCAACCTCCAATTGACGACTCAATTGGAGGTTTTTTATGGCCGTTGTATTGTTTCTGTTCGCGGCTCTGTTCGGTTAAAAGAGTTTAAGACATAGAAACAGCACCATACTGACAATGGTCGTCAGCAGTACGTTTTTGGTTTTCCAAGCCAGTACCGCCGCAACGAGAGCACCAATCAGGTAAGGGTTGTCTGCCGATACCCATAGCTCCTGCTCAGGCATAAATACGATAGGCGCACAAATCGCGGTTAGCACAGTAGGGCTGGAGTAGGCCAGTAGTCGCTGAGCTTGTGGGTTGAGTCTCAGTGGTAAACGAGGCTCCAAGAACAGGTAGCGGCTTAAAAATACCAGTGACGTCATTGCCAAAATAGATAACATAATCATACGATACGTCCTTTAATTGACTCGGCAATATAACCTGCGAGCATACCTGCAATACTGGCTATCATTAGCCCCGATTCGATACCCGACAAACTGCACATAACGGAGGTCGTTAAAGAGACGACCACCGCGACTAAGACGGGGGAGGATTTAATGTTGGGCACCACCAAAGCGATAAAGGTTGCTGCGACGGCAAACTCCAATCCAAGTTCATTCATCGCCGGAATGTAACTGCCAGCGACAATGCCGACCAAGGTGGCGAGGTTCCAACAAAGATAAAAGCTAAGACCGGCACCAAGCGCATACCAGCGATTGAACTGCTTTTCAGACTGTTGACCGCAAATAGCAAACAGTTCATCGGTGAGCAGGAATCCGAGTCCAAGTCGCCACTTGAGTGGTAGCGGGCTGATTTTGCTTCTCATCGATACACTGTAGAGAAAGTGCCTTGAAGTAATAAAAAAGATCGCTAAAAGCATGGTGGTCAAGGTTGCACCTGCCTTAAACATGCCTGTCGCGACTAGCTGTGCAGAACCTGCAAACAAGATGGCGGATAGCGCTTGGCTTTCAACGACAGTCAGCCCGGACTCCAATGCAAAGGAGCCAGCTAGCACGCCCCAGGGGATAACGGCAATACTGAGTGGCACCATGGCGAGCGTACCTTGCCAGAACAATTGGGAGCGACTGATTTGTGTGTCTATATCTATGGTCATGCTACTCATGTTTCTTTCTACGTGTGGTGATAGTGACATTCATTTAGTCACAGTTAAGTTATCGGCGGCTTGTACGTAATTGCTTTCTATTTACTGCCAATAAACTGCTTAGGTGTCACGCCCATTGCCATTCGCTTTCCTTGCAAAATACGTTGTTAACAGATCGTTGATTCAGTCTAGCTTATAGCGGTTAGTTATTTTTGTACAAAGCTGAAAATGGGCTGGGATTGTTTGCGTGCTAACGCCACCGATGCCCCTCAGCTCGAAGGTAGCAGTACAGTTGCGACAACCTTCTATCAACGAGCTTTGGTGAGTAATTTACTCAACCCTAAAGCACTCGTCTTCTTTGTGATGTTTTTGCCTCAATTTGTGTCTAGTAATATCAGCGCAACCTCTGGTGAACAGATGTTGGCACTTGGATTACTGTTGAATGTGCTTGGCTTACTGTTCAATTTATTATTGGTTGGACTCGTGGGAACTCTGGGCAAGCCATTGTTAGAAAATGAAAAGTTTCGCACTTATCAGCACAAGTTTATGGGGTTGATATTTGTCGTGCTTGCTATTTGGATGCTAAGCTCATTTGCAAGCTAAGTAGTCAGACAGGTCAGCAGTTAGCTGGCCTTTTTTGTGCCAGAAATGTTGTCGAGATGAGGAAGTCATATGAATGTGCAGTTTGTTCTCAATCCGCCTAAAAACATTAAAGACGTGATCTATAGTGGTCTGAAATCTTTTAATATGCGCCATTTACCAGATGAAGATATCCAAACGTTGGCCTGTTATGTCGAAGATGACCAAGGCCATTTTGCTGGAGGATTAACAGGAGAAATCTACACCAATACGATTTTTGTCGAGTTTCTTTGGGTTGATGACCAGCACCGAGATTCAGGAATTGGTTCAATGTTAATGGTACGTGTTGAGTCAGAAGCCAAAGCGTTTGGTGTTACCGACATGTACTTAGATACATACAGTTTTCAGGCTCCAAACTTCTATACCAAATTAGGCTTCAAAGAGATGGGACGCTATAAAGGTTTTCCAACGGTTGGAGTGGATAAGATTTTCTTACAGAAGAAAATCCAATAATACGATTCTAACATTACACTAGCATGGTTCGCCGTTTGGTTTGTTAGTTGAACTCTGCCGCTTATGCACTGAACGTTTGGAATAATCAGCGTGATAAGTTCGAGCAGGTGAATCAATTACTGATTGCTAAACCGGGTACTCATAATGCTGCTTCACTGATGAAGATTGCGCAGAAAACCGGTACGACAAAGCAACTTAATGTCAGTGATGCAGTGGAGAAACAGTTAGAGAATAACTACACAATGTTTACTGGCTTAGGTCTGAGAGGGACGCCAGCTGAGCAGGTGATTCCGGGTTATGTGCCTTATCAGCAGCTTGAGCAAGTGCTTAAAGAGCAGCTGTAAACGTCAACGCTGACTAAGGTTTATTAATAATAAAGCCCCACACTGTTGAGTGTGGGGCTTTTTGCTCACTCAGGTAATGGATATCAAAGCAGACTGTGCTGATGCTCTGAGATCAACATTCCCATCGATTCTGATGCTTTATCGAAGACTTGCTCAAACGTGTCCGATTCAGCGAAGGCTTCGATGACTTCATAGTAACATTTGAGTTTAGGTTCTGTACCAGAAGGGCGAACAATCACACGAGCGCCGCATGAGAGGTGGTAGATCAACACGTCACTGGCTGGTAGGTCGATTCGCTGCTCAGTTCCATCAGCAAATCGTTTGGTCTGAGTTTTGAGATCTTGTGTAACTTCCACCTTGCTACCTGCGATCATGGTTGGTGGATTCGCTCTTAGCTTGTCACCCACTGGCGGAGATTTTGGATCAAGAGCAATACTACGTTGAGCATTGAGATACATACCATGTTGACGATAAAGTGCTTCCAACTGATCCCAGATTGTCTTGCCCTGACTTTTTAGCTCTGCGGTTAGCTGAGCAAAAGCGACCAGTGCCGACAGACCATCTTTATCCCACACTTTATTGCCCACGGTGTAGCCCAGAGCCTCTTCATAGGCGAACAAAAATGGTTGCTCATTGGTTTGCTTTTGCATAGCGACATTGGTTAGCCATTTAAAGCCTGTCAGAGTCTGGTAGTACTGTGCGCCATGAGCCTGAGCAACTTTATCCAACAGGGTAGACGATACGATAGTATTACCGACCAGAGGTGTCGCGCTGTCTGATTGTGACAGTAGATAATGACCAAACAGCGTTCCGACCTGATCGCCTGTCAGCATCTGGTAGTCACCATCCGGTTTACGTACCGCAACAGCAAATCGGTCAGCGTCTGGGTCATTGGCGCAAGCGAGTTCAGCACCGTGCTCTTTGGCCAGCGCAACCACCATATCCATTGCCCCCGTTTCTTCTGGGTTAGGGAAATTGACGGTAGGGAAAGTGCCGTCTGGATCTCGCTGTGCAGCAACGCTATAAACCTTAGTGAAGCCGGCATCTGCGAGTAGGGTTTCTGCCATATCCGCCCCTACACCATGCATGGCTGTATAGGCAATAGAGATACTCTCGGGTTGGGTATGATTGCCTAGCAGAGGATTGGCATTCATCGTCTTGCGGTAGGTTTGGTAATAGTCATCTTGTAGCCACTCCAACAAACCGTTTTGCTCGGCGTCACTCAATGTCATCATTGGAATTGCACGTGTTGCCGCGAGGTCGATTTGAGCAGCAATGCCCGAATCATGAGGCGGAATTATTTGAGCACCGTTTTGCCAATAGACTTTAAAACCATTGTATTCCGGTGGGTTGTGGCTAGCAGTAACCACGACGGCGGCAGCTGCATTAAAGTGTTTCACGCCAAATGCGACGATAGGAGTCGCGGCGACGTCATGCGTTAACAACACTTTGATACCAAGAGCGGTTAAAGCACTGGCGGTATCATGGGCGAATTGTTTGGAGTCGGTTCGACCATCATAGCCAATCACGACACCACGAGTCTTGGCACTCTCGACTTGTTGGATAAGGTACTGACCAAGTCCACTCGCGGTCTCTTGAATCACCAGTCGGTTCATTCGGTTTGGGCCACAGCCAACTTTGCCACGCAAACCTGCGGTACCAAATTCAAGTCGTTGGCGAAAGCGATCTTCTAGATCAGTTAAAGCCTGCTGGTCGATTAATTGTTGCAGCTCTTCACGAGTTCGTGGATCAGGATCTTTTTCTAACCAACGAGTTACTTGTTCCATCATCTTGCTTTACCTTCTTACTAGCTCAGACCTATTGATAACTTAAGTCTATGTTATGTTCCAAATTACGCTTAACTTTAGTTGATATTGATTATCATTTGCGAGATCGCAATCGCTAAACAGAACGAGATTTTTTCCTTACTCAAATCTGATAGGACTTTCTTGCACATTTCAAAAACGCCAACTAACTTTTATTAACATAAATATAACAACTTGCTGAAAAATTACTGGTTATAAGGAATTTTCCAAGTCCAAAGGCTGATTGGTACTTTCTTGTGTATGAAGATACTTCAGCACGAAAGGTGACCAGCATCACGGTTGATGACTCTGGCAAAGGAGAGGTCTTTTGAAAAGTTTACAGGTTTCACTGTGGCGACTGAGTAATGTGTCGTTGGTTGGATTAACGGCGACTGCGCACGCAGAGCAAAGCACTTATAACATGACACAAGGTGTCACGGATATTAGTGGTCAGGTCTATGACCTGCATATGCTGATATTCTACATCTGCTGTGCGATTGCCATTGTCGTGTTTGGTGTGATGTTTTACTCCATGTATCACCACCGCAAGTCTAAGGGTGCCGTTGCCGCCCATTTTCACGAAAGCACCAAAGTTGAAGTTATCTGGACGGTGATTCCTATCGTTATCCTTGTGCTTATGGCGATACCCGCGACCAAAACCTTGGTTGCTATGGAAGATACGTCTCAGTCCGATCTCACCATCAAGATAACCGGCTCCCAATGGAAGTGGCACTACAGCTATTTTGATCAGGATGTTGAGTTCTTTAGTCTGCTCGCGACCAGTCAGAAGGCAATAGATGGTATCGAGGAGAAAGGCGCGAACTATCTTCTTGAAGTGGACAATCCGCTTGTTTTGCCGATCAATCGTAAAGTTCGTTTCCTGATGACATCCGATGATGTGATTCACTCGTGGTGGGTACCGGACTTTGCCGTTAAAAAAGATACGATTCCTGGTTTTATTAATGAAGCATGGACACGGATTGATAAGCCAGGGGTTTATCGAGGTCAGTGTGCCGAACTGTGTGGTCGGGCGCACGGATTTATGCCAATCGTCGTTCATGCGATGGAGGAACAAGAGTACAACGCATGGCTGATTGCCAAGAAAGCGGAAATCGCTCAGGCCAAGCAAGAAGCGGCGGCTTCTCTGACGGCTTCCCTGTCTCTTGAAGAGTTAATGACCCTAGGCGAGAAAATCTACTTAGATCGATGCGCTGTGTGTCACCAAGCAAATGGTGCGGGGATCCCTGGCGCATTTCCTGCCATTACTGCAAGTAAAGTGGCAACAGGGGATGTGACTGGACACATAGATATTGTGACTAATGGCCGTGCGGGTACCGCGATGCAGGCTTTTGCCAATCAATTGACTGACAAGGAAATTGCCGCCGTGGTTACTTATCAACGTAATAGCTTAGGCAACAGTGTCGGAGACTTGGTTCAGGCAGCGGATGTCAACCAATTTAAGGCGTCTAAGGAGGGACAATGAAAACGTCCAAACCTGATTCTATCGTAGAAGATAAATCCAAATCAGCGCCTGTTGCAGACGCCGATATCAGTCGAGCTAACAGCACGATTGCGATTGATGAACATGAGCATCATGAGGCTCCGAAAGGGATTACTCGTTGGCTCTACTCAACCAATCATAAGGATATAGGTACACTTTATCTCTGGTTCAGCTTTATTATGTTCCTGACTGGTGGGGCGATGGCGATGATCATTCGCGCCGAGCTATTCCAGCCTGGCTTGCAATTGGTTGAGCCACAGTTTTTTAACCAGATGACTACGGTTCATGGTCTGGTGATGGTATTTGGTGCAGTAATGCCAGCATTTACCGGACTGGCAAACTGGATGATCCCAATGATGATTGGCGCTCCGGATATGGCACTGCCACGAATGAACAATCTTAGTTTTTGGATCTTACCTTTTGCCTTCCTGATCCTACTCGCGTCACTGTTCACCGAAGGAGGCGGTCCGGACTTCGGCTGGACCTTCTATGCGCCGCTGTCGACCACTTATGGCCCAGACAGTACTGCGTTGTTTGTGTTCTCGGTCCATATCATGGGCATCAGTTCGATCATGGGGGCGATTAACGTCATCGTAACCATAGTGAATATGCGCGCTCCGGGTATGACCTGGTTTAAAATGCCAATGTTCGTTTGGACCTGGTTAATCACCGCATTCCTGCTTATCGCTGTGATGCCGGTGCTGGCTGGAGCCGTGACCATGGTGTTAACCGATAAATATTTCGGCACCTCATTCTTTGATGCCGCGGGTGGTGGTGACCCGGTCATGTTCCAGCATATTTTCTGGTTCTTCGGCCACCCTGAAGTGTACATCATGATCCTGCCGTCCTTCGGTATCATCTCAGCGATTATTCCTGCCTTTAGTGGAAAGAAACTGTTTGGCTACCACTCGATGGTTTACGCGACGTGCAGTATTGCATTGCTGTCGTTCCTTGTGTGGGCACACCATATGTTTACGACGGGTATGCCCGTTTTCGCCGAGTTGTTTTTTATGTATTGCACCATGCTGATAGCGGTGCCAACTGGCGTTAAGGTGTTTAACTGGGTGGCGACAATGTGGCGCGGCGCAATGACCTTTGAGACGCCGATGTTGTTTGCGATCGCCTTTATCATTCTCTTTACTATTGGTGGTTTCTCTGGATTGATGTTGGCGATTGTTCCCGCAGACTTCCAGTATCACGATACCTACTTTGTAGTGGCGCACTTCCATTATGTTTTGGTCTCAGGCGCGGTGTTCTCCATTATGGCAGCAGCCTACTACTGGTTACCGAAATGGACAGGGCATATGTATGACCAAAAACTGAGCTTGTGGCACTTCTGGTGTTCGGTAATTTCAGTCAATGTGTTGTTCTTCCCTATGCACTTTCTTGGTTTGGCGGGCATGCCACGACGAATACCCGACTATGCGATTCAGTTTGCCGATGTGAATCAGATCGTTTCCTTTGGTGGATTTGCCTTTGGCCTGTCGCAACTGATCTTCCTCTGGCTGGTGATTAAGTGCATCAAAGGCGGCGAGAAAGTTTCTGAGAAACCATGGGAACGTGCTGAAGGGCTAGAGTGGACGGTGCCAAGTCCTGCGCCACATCACACCTTTTCTGAGCCACCAAAAATCGACTGAGGAAAGCTCATGGACGGACAAGCCAAATCAAACCGAAGATTAGTGATCAAGCTTTGTGCAGCCGTTGTTGCAATGTTTGGTTTTGGTTTTGCGCTGGTCCCCCTTTATGACGTGATGTGTGATGTGTTAGGAATCAATGGAAAAACCAACAGTGAGTCTGCGCTACAACCACAAGGTATGGTTCCTGACACATCACGTCTCATTCGGGTCGAATTTATGGCCCACAATAATCAGGGTATTCCCTGGTCGTTTGTTCCCGAGCAGGCGTTTATGGAAGTGCATCCGGGGCAAGTTATTCAGACTGCCTATCATGCAAAGAATCTTTCGCCAAAAGATATAGTTGGCCAGGCGGTCCCATCGGTATCGCCTGGATTAGGGGCAACCTATTTCAATAAAATTGAGTGTTTCTGTTTTAACCAGCAGCCGTTACAGGCAAATGCCCAAGCTGAGATGCCACTGATTTTTTATATTGAACCGGATATTCCCGACACCATCCATACCCTGACTTTGTCCTATACCCTTTATGACATTAGTGAAAAAGTAGCGACAACAGAGTTAGCCAAGGTCTCATCAAATGCGGTGGATGAGACAGTGCAAGGAGCGACACAATGAGTTCTAAACATCAACCCTACTATGTTCCAGCGCAAAGCAGTTGGCCTATTGTTGGCGCAGTCTCTCTCTTTCTTATTGCCGTCGGTGCCGGTTTGACGGTACAAAACATGGCGGAGGGGGGAGATGGCAGTGTATTTGGCAAGCTAATCCTGTTAGCGGGTTTTCTGTTCTTACTTTACATGTTTGCTGGCTGGTTTAGCAACGTTATCACGGAATCAATGAGTGGTCAGTATTCTGCTCAGCTATCACGTTCATTCAGACAGGGGATGAGTTGGTTTATCTTCTCTGAAATCATGTTCTTTGGTGCGTTTTTTGGCGCGCTCTTTTATGCGCGAATGATTTCAGTCCCTTGGCTGGGGGGAGCGGGCAATAATGCCATGACTCACGAAGTGATTTGGCCTGCCTTTGAAGCCTTATGGCCGTTGACCACGACTCCAGACGGGACAACGACAACGGCAATGTCGTGGCAGGGTATCCCATTAATCAATACCATATTGCTGCTCACATCGTCAGTGACTTTGCACATGGCACATATCAGTCTGGAGCAGAACAAACGTATGGCGCTGATTGTGTGGCTGGAAATTACCATTGTTCTGGCTGGCTTCTTCCTCTACTACCAAGGCGTTGAGTATGCTCACGCCTATCAGGATCTCGGGTTGACTTTGCAGTCCGGTGTTTATGGTAACACCTTTTTCCTACTGACCGGCTTCCATGGCATGCACGTATTGCTCGGCACCCTATTCTTAATTGTATTGCTGGCAAGGGTGGCGAAGGATCACTTTACGCCAAAGGAACATTTTGCCTTTCAGGCTGGCAGTTGGTACTGGCATTTCGTCGATGTGGTATGGCTGTGTCTATTTGTGTTTGTTTACGTTCTTTAACACTTGATAGTGCGCCCGTTAGTAGGGGCGCACATTGGGTTCGATAAAACCGCTTAAGAGGGCGGCAATGAGTAAGACAACTGCAAGTGCGGATAGGAAGACGCGCCGGCCAAGGTAGAAACTCATGGGCTTGTCATCTTGTGGAGATTTATCGCTCTCTTCATTTGAGTCTGGCCCTTTGACCATCTCAAGCATGGCTCGACCAAGGTTGATTAAGATGAAAAGTAGCAGCAATACCAATACTAGTTTGAAGATAAATACCATGAGGCGGTCCTTTGTGTCTCACATCAGAATTGGGCGTTTTGTCGTTGGTTTTGTATTAACTGTGGTTGTCTTTTCAATATTGGTCAACTTGGGCTTTTGGCAATTATCTCGAGCTGCCGAAAAAACGGAAATAGAGCAACAGGTTACTCAAAGACAACACTTAGCGGCCATTTCCTTGGATCAACTCAGTGATGAGATGCAAAACGATCCCATAGGGCTGAAAGTGCATTTCCAAGCTCAACCGATGAAGGACAAGTTGTTGTTGCTGGACAATCAACATCATCAAGGCAAGGTTGGGTATCTAGCATTGCAACTGGTCGAAAGTGCACAAGGAAAGCGGGTGATTGTTGAGCGTGGATTTGTTCCCGCGCCTCGTTTTCGGGATCAATTGCCTGAGGTTGATTGGTTGGAGTTGCCCCTAAAGATCGAAGGGCGTTTATATCGGAAATCAGTTAACCCGCTAAGTCATCAATTACTCATTGAATCTGGCCCAATTAGCCGCATTCAAAACCTCAACTTCGCTGAGTTGGAAACGTTTTGGAAAGTGAAGATAGAGCCTTATGTGGTTCAGCCGATGAGTGAAAGTTGGCCGTATCCGCAACCTTGGCAACCTGTGTCGATGAACTCAGAGAAACATCGAGGTTACGCGGTACAGTGGTTTGCGATGGCAGCGGCGTTAGCTGTTCTCAGCGGTCTGCTACTGCTGCGTACCATCAGAAAAGGAGCAACACATGATTAATCCAGTTTATCGGGGAAGAATTATTTTCATTGGTTTAGTTGTGATGTTCGCTTTACCTGCGATTATCGCTAAGACTGTACTCTCACAGCATTGGTATCAATCTGGAGTGACAAACAAAGGTGAGTTGATTGAGCCTGTCGCAACACTGGAGTCGCTAGGTATTGCCAATCCTTACCAACAGAGTCAATGGCAACTAGGTTATGTTATTCCCCCTGAGTGTGATGAGTTTTGTCAGCAGCAGGTGTATCTGCTGGGGCAGAGCCATTTAGCACTAGGTAAGTATCAGCAGCGTGTTCAGCCTGTATTGTTGGTGACTGGGCAGAGTGCCGCTATTGAGGTGGAAAAGGGCAAGTACGCGCAACTTATGGTCAATCAGGACTTCGAGCAGATCGTTCACCCATTTGAATACGTGATTGTTGATCCTCTCGGGCAACTGGTGATGCGTTATCCACGTGTGGAATCACAATCTGAATTGGTGTCCCAGAGTAAGGGGCTGCTCGCCGATTTACGCAAATTGCTTAAGTTATCTCGTGTAGGCTAACCGCAAGGAGTGCGGATATGAAGTTAATACACTTAGTTAGATTCAGCTTAATCCTGACCTTTATTGTCGTCATGTTAGGTGCATATACACGTCTTGCTGACGCGGGACTGGGCTGCCCCGATTGGCCCGGTTGTTATGGACATCTGACCGTGCCCAACGAACAACATGAAATCGCCCTTGCACAGTCACTCTACCCCTCACTGACTGTTGAAGCGGATAAAGCCTGGCTTGAGATGATCCATCGCTACTTCGCGGGCACACTAGGGCTAGTTGTATTTGCCATTAGCGTTATCGCGATAAAGAGTCGTCAGCTATCGTATCTGCTCGCTTCCTCGATATCCGTCGTGGTGATATTTCAGGCCCTACTGGGTATGTGGACTGTCACTATGAAACTGATGCCGATTGTGGTGATGGGCCATCTGCTCGGAGGGTTTACTCTGTTTAGCTTATTGGCCATTACTCACTGGAAGCTTCAGGCTAACGATCGGAATCGCTTACCCTCGCAGGCGAGTAACGACAACGGCCTGAGACTCTTAGCTGGTGCGACCTTGCTGGTGGTCATCGGTCAGATTGCTCTGGGTGGCTGGACATCGTCTAACTATGCTGCGTTGATGTGTACCACATTGCCGATTTGTCAGGGAGATTGGGTCGCTTATCTCGACGTCCCGCGAGCATTTGAGTTGATTCAGCCTAAACAAGAAAGTTATGAATTCGGAACGCTGGATTATGGTGCTCGAATGACGATTCATGTCACCCATCGCTTTGGCGCTCTGTTGGTTACCTTAATGGTTACGGCTCTGGCCTATCGCTTATGGGCAACCCAAGTAACCGATTTTCGTAAGGTCTCCATCTCATTATTGATTATGTTAGTGGTGCAAATTGCACTAGGAATTGGCAACGTTGTGCTGAGCTTACCTCTCGTGGTTGCCGTCGCACACAACCTTGGTGCGGCAATGTTGCTGATCATTGTATTACGGACTAACTATCTGCTTTGGCAATCTGAATCGCTCACTTCACCTAGTGCACGCCTGTACCGTAAGGAGAATGCTCATGAGTAAATCTATTTCTGCTAGTTATATTGCGAGCAGAGCACAATGGCGAAACTACCTCACTTTAACTAAACCGAAAGTGGTCGCGTTGATGCTGCTAACTGCTCTAGTTGGTATGTGTCTTGCCGTCCCGGGAGCGTTACCGATTAAAGAAAGTATACTTGGCCTATTGGGTATTGGTTTGATGGCAGGTTCGGCGGCAGCATTCAATCATCTTATTGATCAGCGAATTGATGCGGTTATGGCCCGTACCTACAAAAGACCATTACCATCGGGTCAGATGAAATCACATCACGTATTCAGTTTTGCTATGGTGATTGGGCTGGTTGGTTTCGTTATCCTATACTGGGGCGTCAATGGTTTAACGGCCGGGCTAACGTTTGCTAGCCTTTTGGGTTATGCAGTGGTGTACACCATGTATCTCAAGCGAGCGACGCCGCAAAATATTGTCATCGCTGGCATTGCTGGTGCAATGCCTCCGTTGCTGGGATGGGCAGCGGTCACAGGAGAAATGCATGCCAATGGTTGGTTACTAGTGATGATCATCTTTATCTGGACGCCACCACATTTCTGGGCTCTGGCGATTCACCGTAAAGAGGACTATGCCAAAGCAGATATTCCAATGTTGCCGGTGACGCATGGCGTGGAATATACCAAAACCTCGATTCTTCTCTATACGATATTGCTAGCGATAGTCTGTTTATTACCCGCTTTGGTGGGAATGAGCGGCAGTCTGTATTGGATAGGTTCAACCATACTGAGTCTCGGCTTCATCGGTCATGCATGGAAGTTGAAATTCAATCCACACGAAAAATCGGCAATCGAGACATTTAAGTTTTCCATTTATCATTTAATGCTCCTGTTTTTGGTGCTTCTGCTCGATCATTACTGGGTTGGCTAACGTGTGTCATTGGAACGCTGGACTCACTTGGTGAGTTCAGTGTTTCGCTTCTAACTCCTATTGTTCATCTGCTCTCGCACCCTCTACCTCAACCTTTATTATTGTCGTAAAAATTAATTTACACTCTGTGTAAAATGTAAAAAAGCAAAAAATATTGCCTTTTATTTAAAATAGTGGTTGCAACCTTGGTTTTTGATAGATAAGTTACAGGGAACAGGAACAAGAAAAGCTGAACGTTTTTTCACCGCCAATTTTGGTGTAGCGTTCAACCAAGAGAAATAGGAAGAAGTAAGCAATGTTTCAGACAGATGATGTACGAATTAATAAAGTAAAAGAGTTATTACCGCCAGTTGCGGTTTTAGAGAAGTTTCCAGCGACTGAATCAGCTTCTTCGACCACGTTTCGCTCGCGTGAAGCCATCTCGAATATTCTAAAAGGCGAAGATGATCGCCTGCTGGTTATTATCGGTCCATGTTCAATTCACGATCCTGACGCAGCAATCGAATATGGCAAACGACTCAAAGTTCTTCGTGATGAACTGGGAGATCGTCTAGAAGTCGTGATGCGTGTTTACTTTGAAAAGCCACGTACAACCGTTGGCTGGAAAGGCTTGATTAACGATCCGTACCTAAATGATACCTTTAAAATCAATGATGGTCTGCGTATGGGTCGTAAGCTACTGCTTGATCTTACGGATATGGGCATGCCGACGGCGAGTGAGTTCCTTGATATGATTTCACCGCAATACGTTGCTGACTTAATCAGTTGGGGTGCGATTGGGGCACGTACTACTGAGTCTCAAGTTCACCGTGAGTTGGCTTCGGGTATCTCATGTCCGGTAGGCTTTAAAAATGGTACAGACGGTAACATTAAGATCGCTTCTGATGCGATTCGTTCAGCAAGTGCATCACACCACTTCCTATCTGTAACTAAGTATGGTCATTCAGCGATCATTGAAACAGCAGGCAACCCTGATTGTCATATCATCCTTCGTGGTGGTAAAGAACCGAACTACAGTGCTGAACACGTGAGTGCAATTAAGCAAGAGCTAGCGCAGTCTGGCCTGCCTCAAAAAGTGATGATTGATTTCAGTCACGCAAACAGCTCTAAGCAGTACCAGCGTCAGATGGTCGTGGCAGAAGATGTCGCTAACCAGATTGCTGGTGGTGAAGAAGCGATCTTTGGCGTCATGATCGAGTCGCATCTGGTTGAAGGTCGTCAAGATTTGGTGGAAGGTGAAGAGTTAACCTACGGCCAGTCTATTACCGATGCTTGTATTGGTTGGGAAGATACTGAAAAAGTGCTTCGTCAATTGGCGGATGCGGTCGCAGAGCGCCGTAACAGCAAGTAGCCATTACTGTATAGTGAGAAAAAGCTCCCGTGGGAGCTTTTTTTGTTTTCAGCCCTAAACCACCTACTTCAGTAGGTGGTTATCATCCGTTTCGGCTTTGCCTGTAAAACTACTCATGCTAAATGCGTCTTTGATTTTTCCAGAAGTCAAAGAGGACAAATAACATGAGTAGATACAATCAAGCTTCTAAACATACAAGTTGACCACGTGCATTTAGTAGTAAAGATTCCACCAAAGCTATCGATATCCAAGTTGATGGGGGTATTGAAAGGCAAAATAGCCTTAAAGCTATTTAGTAAGTTTCCTCATCTTAGGAAGAACAGGCTTTGGGGTAATCACTTTTGGCAAAGAGGCTATTTTGTCGATAGTGTTGGAATCAATGAAGAAATCATACGCCGATATGTAAGACATCAAGAGAAGCAAGAGCGAGTAGAGCAGCACCAGTTGGCGTTGGATTAAACAAAGGCCCCCTTTTAGGGGGCTCACACAAAGCCACCTTCTTTAGAAGGTGGTAATTTAC